>NZ_JBHUAL010000012.1:0-80568 GCF_042789775.1 Kitasatospora sp. NPDC056800
GAGGACCTCTCCTACCGGGCGACCACCGAGTTGCTCTGTCACCTGCACCGGGGCCGGGGGCACCGGAACGCCGAGGCGGCGGCCGCACTCTGCACGGAGGTCCTGCGCCAGCGGCTCTACCTCTTCCGCGAGGGGCCCGACCAGGGCGGTGGCTCCCGCGCCGACGACGGCGAACTCTCCCGGCGCTCCGTCTGGGTGTTCGCCTGGGCCGTCTCGCCGTACGTCCGGGAGGAGCGCCACGCCGCGGCGCTCGACCGCTGGCTCACGGGACTCCTCGTCTCCAGCTCCGCCCTGGAGACCGAACTGCTCCGCGGCCTGATGCCCCCGCCGGGCGGGCCGTCCCCGGAGGGCCTCCCGCCCGACCTGCCGCCCGTGCTCTGGCAGCGGCTGCTCCACGGACTCCCACCGGTCGCGCCGGTGCGGGCGCACACGCCTCCGGCCCCGCCCCCGCCGAGCCCGCCGCCCCGGCCGGCCCCGCCGGAGGAGGCGGCCGTGGAAGGACCGGCCGAGGCCCCGGCCCTCCCGGTGCCGACCCGACCGGAGGACCCGCCCCCACCGCAACCCCCGCCGGCCCCGGCACCGGCGGGCCCACCGCTCCTCCCCGCGCGCGGCCGGCGGCACCCCGGAAAGCCCGACCAGGGCGACGACAGGGACCTGATCGCCATCGTCCTCTTCTTCCTGCTGGCCGCGCTCGTGGCCATCGGCACGATCTGGATCGTCCGGAGCTGACGCGCCGGCCGCCCGCCGGCACCGGGTGGCCGGGTCTGCCACGAAGCGGAATCCGACATGTCGGATTCCGCTTCTGTTACTTCTGTGACTTGCGTGACTCTTGTGATGGATGTGAGTGCAGGGAATGGCGTGAACTGGTGGGTCAGGAAAGTGTTGCGTTTCCGTGACAGCCGAGCCTATGATCAACGGAAAGCTTCGATATTGATCGAACCCCGGGGGGGTGTTTGGACAGCGGGGGCCAGTCGGGTGTTCAACTGATGTCGCGTCGCAGTTGAACACCGGTCGGCCGCGGAGGGGTGGGCGGGGGTAGGGGCGGAAGGATTGGGCTCTGAATCCCGCTTCCGGGTTCCGCGAATGAACTAATCAATTTGCCGGTGATTCCGCGGGTGGTGTTGTACCGGCGCGATGGGGACTTGGGTCGGCGTGTTCTGAAGGGGGAGTTCAGCATGGGGGAGCGCCTGCGCACCGCTCCGACTCCGGTCGGTGCGGATGGCGGCCGGGGCCCGGGAGGTCCGGTCGGAGCATCCGAAACGGCCTCCGGGGGCGGCCGGCCGGCGGAGCGGGCCGCGCGCGCCGAGGCGGCGTTGCGGATCCTCCAGGCCCATCCCTCGTTGTCCGACCGGGCGGTCGCGGAGTCGACCGGCCTTGGCGCGCGAACCGTTGCCGAGCTGCGGCGCCTGTCGGAATCCGTGGCGGAATCCGGATTCCGGATCGGCCGGGACGGCAAGTCCCGCCCGTTGAACGGCGCGGCCGGGCGGCTGCGCGTGGCGGAGCTCCTCGGGGAGAACCCGAAGGCCTCGCTGCGCCAGTTGGCCAGGACGGCCGGGGTGTCGCCCGCGACGGCGCTCGATGTGCGGCGGCGGCTGGAGCGCGGTGAGGAGCCCGTCCCGGTGAAGCGGGCCGCCATTGCGCCGGGGGTTTCCCCGAAGGGTGCCGCGCCGGCCGGGGGGAATGGCTTCGCGGGGGGTTTCGGCCGGACCGGCTGATTTCCCGTCGGCGTTAATCGATTTCTAATCCCCGCCGTAATTCCGGTCGGATCTTGTGCCTTTGTCGGACCGCCGATAAAGTCGAAGTCGGCCTGCAGTATTCCTGCGCCTTGCCTGAAATATAATCTCGCATCCACCAGAGGAGCGGCCAATCATGACGCACCGATTCTCGCTTGTCCTGAACCGAGAAGTGAACGATCAGGAGAAGGTCACCCTGAAGGAGGCGAGCCGCGCCGACATCGCGTTCGTCGACGACACCCTCCCGACGAACGCCGACGTCCCGGTCACCCGGATCGAATTCGAGGACGGGGTCACGGCCACGCTCGCCGAGGCCATCGAGGCCGGCTTCGAGGCCGTCAAGGCCGTCCCGGACCTGTCCGTCCCGGGCCTGAGCGTGCCCGCCCAGCCGGCCGCGGCCGAGGGCGGCGAGGAGGCCGTCAACGAGGCGGCCGAGGCCGTCTCCTGACGGCACGCACGTCCCCGCCCCGCGGGGACTGAGGCCGACTCCTGCGCGGGCGCCGAGCAGCAACCGCGCGGGAGCCGGGCGCCGTTCCCGCGGCAACCGCGCGGGATCCGCGCCGCAGCACCGCCGGGCACCGGGGGAGGAGCGCGGCCGCCGCGAGGAGCGGTCGGCCGCGGTCTTCCGCGTGCCCGCCCGCCCGGCGGGAGCGGTGCGGTGGCAGCACCGTGAAGAACACGTACTCCAGTGGCAGGGCCGCGCTCGTCGTGCACGCGCGCGGTCAGCACGTCGACTCGCAGTTCACTACGGGGGGAGCAGGGCCGCCATGGCCGACGAACAGCAGCTTCGCGACTACCTCAAGGTCGTGACGGCCAAACTGCGCAGCACCCGGACGGAACTGGACCGGCTCAGGCACGAGCCCATCGCCGTCGTCGGCATGGGCTGCCGCTACGCCGGCGGCGTCGACAGCCCCGAGGCGCTGTGGCGGCTGGTCGCGGACGGCGCCGATGCCGTCGCCGGCTTCCCCGCCGACCGGGGCTGGGACACCGCGGGGCTCTACGACTCGCCCGACCTGCCGGGCTCCACCACCCGTGAGGGCGCCTTCCTGTACGAGGCGGCCGAGTTCGACGCGGCCTTCTTCGGGATCAGCCCGCGCGAGGCGCTCGCCATGGACCCGCAGCAGCGGCTGCTGCTGGAGACCTCCTGGGAGGCCGTCGAGCGCGCCGGCATCGATCCGGCCACCCTGCACGGCTCCCGCACCGGCGTGTTCACGGGCGTCTACTCCTCCGCCGCGGCCTACGGGAGCGACGCCGGACTGGACTTCGCGGAGGCCACCGGCCACCTGCTGACCGGCACCGCCAACAGCGTGCTCTCCGGCCGGATCTCCTTCACCCTCGGCCTGGTCGGCCCCGCCGTGACGGTGGACACCGCCTGCTCCTCCTCCCTGGTCGCCCTGCACCTGGCGGTGCAGGCGCTGCGCGCCGAGGAGTGCGACCTGGCCCTGGCGGGCGGCGCGACCCTGATGTCCTCCCCGGTGCTGTTCCGCGAGTTCTCCCGCCAGCAGGGCCTGGCCGCCGACGGCCGCTGCAAGCCCTTCTCGGCGGACGCCGACGGCACGGGCTGGGGCGAGGGCGCCGGCATGGTCGTCCTGGAGCGGCTGTCGGACGCACGCCGCAACGGGCACCCCGTCCTGGCGGTGATCAGCGGCAGCGCGGTCAACCAGGACGGCGCCTCCAACGGGCTGACCGCGCCCAACGGCAGCTCGCAGCGCGTCGTCATCCGGGCCGCC
Source organism: Kitasatospora sp. NPDC056800 (assembly GCF_042789775.1). Taxonomy (NCBI): domain Bacteria; kingdom Bacillati; phylum Actinomycetota; class Actinomycetes; order Kitasatosporales; family Streptomycetaceae; genus Kitasatospora; species Kitasatospora sp. NPDC056800. The sequence goes on from NZ_JBHUAL010000012.1 coordinate 3,464, forward strand.
CTGGACAACGCCCAGCTGACGGCGGCCGACGTGGACGCCGTGGAGGCGCACGGGACGGGCACCCGGCTCGGCGACCCGATCGAGGCCCAGGCCCTGCTGGAGACCTACGGGCAGGCGGCGGGCCGCGCCGACGACCGGCCGCTGTGGCTGGGCTCGGTGAAGTCCAACATCGGCCACACCCAGGCCGCGGCCGGTGTCGCCGGTGTGATCAAGATGGTGATGGCGCTGCGGCACGGCGTGCTGCCCCGCACCCTGCACTCCGAGCGGCCCTCGGAGTACGTCGACTGGACGGCCGGCCGGATGCGGCTGCTGCAGCGGCCGGTGGACTGGCCCCGGCCCGCGGACGACACCCCCCGGCGCGCGGCCGTCTCGGCGTTCGGCATCAGCGGCACCAACGCCCACCTGGTGCTGGAGGACGCGCCCGAGCCGCAGGCCCCGGCCGCGGAGCCGGCGCGGGCCGCCGCCCCGGCCGTCCTGCCCGGGTCGAGCGCCTGGGTGCTGTCCGGGCGCACCCCGCAGGCGCTGGCCGCGCAGGCCCGCAAGCTCTCCGCCCATCTCGCCACCCGCCCAGGGGCGCGGGCCGCCGAGGTGGCCTGGTCGCTCGCCACCACCCGGACCGCCTTCGAGCACCGCGCCGTGCTGCTGGACCCGGAGTCGGCCGGGGGCCTGGCCGCGCTCGCCGCCGGGGAGCCCGCCGCGGACGTCGTGACCGGGCAGACCCGCGCCGAGGGCACCGGCCGGACGGTCTTCGTCCTGCCGGGCCAGGGCAGCCAGTGGGTCGGGATGGGCCGCGAGCTGGCCGGGGCCTCGCCGGTGTTCGCGGCCCGGCTGGCCGAGTGCGCCGAGGCCCTCGCGCCGTACGTGGACTGGCAGTTGGACGATGTGCTGGCGGGCCTTCACGGCTTCGAGGCCGCCGACGTCGTGCAGCCCGCGCTGTGGGCCGTGATGGTCTCGCTGGCCGCGGTCTGGGAGGCGGCCGGCGTCGTCCCCGACGCGGTGGTGGGCCACTCCCAGGGCGAGATCGCCGCCGCCGTCGTCGCCGGGAGCCTGTCCCTGGCGGACGCCGCCAAGGTCGTCGCCCTGCGCAGCCGGACCCTGACCGCCCTCGCCGGGCGCGGCGGGATGATGGCCGTCGACGGCGCGGCCGACACCGTCCGCGGCTGGCTGGAGCCGTTCGGGGAGCGCCTGTCGGTCGCGGCCGTCAACGGCCCGTCCGCCACGGTGGTCGCCGGGGACCCGGACGCGCTGCACGAGCTGGCCGCGCTCCACCCCGACGTGCGCACCCGCGTCCTGCCGGTGGACTACGCCTCGCACAGCGCCCACGTCGAGGAGCTGCGCGAGGACGTCACCGCCGCCCTGGAGGGGATCGAGCCCCGCACGGCCCGGATCCCGATGGTCTCCGCGATGGACGGCCGCCGGCTCGCCGGGCCGGAGCTCGACCCCGCCTACTGGTACGCCAGCCTGCGCGAGACCGTCGAGTTCGCCCGTGCCGTGCGCACGCTCGGCGACGACGGCTACGACACCTTCGTCGAGGTGTCCCCGCACCCCGTGCTGGCCATGGCCGTCGGCGAGGAACTGGCGGACCGCGACCCCGTGGTCGTCGGCACGCTGCGCCGCGACGACGGCGGCGCCGCGCGGCTGCTCGCCTCCCTCGGCGAGGCGTACGCCCACGGCGCGCCCGTGGACTGGACCGCCGTCCTGCCCCGCGCCGAGCGGGCCGACCTGCCCACCTACGCCTTCCAGCGCGGCCGCTACTGGCCCCGCCGGGTCGAGGCCGCGCCGCAGGCGGCGGTCACCGCCGCCGAGGACGGCTGGCGCTACCGCACGGCCTGGGAGCCGCTCGGCCCCACCGCCCCCGCCCTGGCCGGGACCTGGCTGGTCGTCGCCCGCGAGGACGGCGACCCGGCCCGGCACGTCGAGGCCCTGACCGCGCACGGCGCCGAGGCCGTCGTGCTGCGCACCGACGCGGTGCTGCGCGAGGCGCTCGCCGCCGAGCTCACGGCCGCGCTCGCCGCCCTCCCCGGGGCGCCCGCGAAGCCGGCCGGCGTGCTGTCGCTGCTCGCGCTGGACCCCAGGCCGCTGCCCGGCGCACCCGCTGCCCCGCCCGCAACCGCCGCCGTCCCGCACGGCACCGCCGCCACCCTGGCCCTGGTGCAGGCCCTCGGCGACGCCGGGATCGACGCCCCGCTCTGGGCGCTCACCCGCGGCGCCGTCCGGGTCGCCGCCGACGACGCCCCGCCCGCCCCCGTCCAGGCCCAGGTCTGGGGGCTCGGCCGGGTCGCCGCGCTGGAGCACCCCGACCGCTGGGGCGGACTGGTCGACCTGCCCGAGCAGTGGGACGAGCGGGCCGCCGCCCGGCTGGCCGCCGTGCTCGCCGACGGCGCCGAGGACCAGCTGGCGCTGCGCCGCGCCGGGGCCTTCGCCCGGCGGCTCGTCCACGCACCCCGCACCGCCCCCGGCCCGGCCGGGCCGGACGGCGGCTGGTCCCCGCGCGGCACGGTGCTCGTCACCGGCGCCACCGGCTCCATCGGCCCGCACCTGACCGCCTGGCTGGCCGGCCGCGGCGCCGCGCGCCTCGTGCTGCCCACCCGCTCCGGGCCGGGCCCGCGGCTCGCGGCCCACGCCGCCGCCCTCGCCGAGGCCGGCACCGCCGTCGACGTGCTCGCCTGCGACCTCGCCGACCGCTCCGCGCTCGCCGCCCTGCTCGACCGCGTCGCCGCCACCGGCCCGCGGCTGTCCACCGTGCTGCACGCGGCCAACGCCTTCCACCTCACCCGCCTCGACGACACCGACCCCGAGGGCCTGGCCGCCTCCCTGGCCGGCAAGGCGGCCGGCGCCGACCACCTCGACGAACTGGTCACCGACGCCGACGAGTTCCTCCTCTTCTCGTCGATCGCCGCCGCCTGGGGCAGCGCCGAGCACGGCGCCTACGCCGCCGCCAACGCCCACCTCGACGCGCTCGCCGAGCGGCGCGCGGCACGCGGCGCCGGCGCGCTCTCGCTCGGCTGGGGCGTGTGGGACACCCGCGACTGGACCGCACCGGACGCCTTCGGCCCGCACGGGCCGGCCACCATCACCGGCGACGTGCTGCGCCGCCAGGGCACCCGGTTCCTGGACCCGGACCGCGCGCTGGACGTGCTCGGCCGCCTCCTCGCCGACGGAGCCGGCGCCACCGGCCCCTACCTCGCCCTCGCCGACATGGCCTGGGACGACTTCGCGCCGGTGTTCACCGCGGCCCGCCGCAGCGCCCTGCTGGACCGCATCCCCGCCGCCCGCCGGGCCCTCGACGGCGGCGCGGCCGCCACCGGGGCGCCCACGGCCGCCGCCGACGGCGCGGACACCACCGGGAACGACTTCGCCCGCGCCCTGGCCGGCGCCGCCGGCACCCCCGAGCAGGAGCGCCTGGCCACCGACCTGGTCCGCTCCCACGCGGCGGCCGTCCTCGGCCACCGCGACGCGGGCGACATCGCCGGCCAGCGCGCCTTCCGCGACCTGGGCTTCGACTCGCTGACCGCCGTCGAACTGCGCAAGCGGCTGGCCACGGCCACCGGCCTGCGGCTGCCGTCCACGATCGTCTTCGACCACCCCACCCCGGCCTCGCTCGGCGCCCACCTCGCCGCGACGGCCCTCGGCACCGGCGCCGGCACCGACGCCGCCGCGCCCGCCCGGGACGGCGCCGCCGCCGACCCCGACGAGCCGCTCGCCATCGTCGGCATCGGCTGCCGGTTCCCCGGCGGCGTCACCACCCCCGACCAGTACTGGGACCTGCTGGCCTCCGGCGCCGACGTGATCGGCGGCCTGCCCACCGACCGCGGCTGGGACCCGGACCTCTACGACCCCGACCCCGCCCGCCAGGGCAAGTCCGTCACCCACCGCGGCGGCTTCCTGCACGACGCCCCCGACTTCGACGCCGCCTTCTTCGGCATCAACCCGCGCGAGGCCCTCGCCATGGACCCCCAGCAGCGCCTGCTGCTGGAGACCTCCTGGGAAGCCCTCGAACGCGCCGGCATCGCCCCCGAATCGCTGCGCGGCACCCCCGTCGGCGTCTTCGCCGGCGCCACCCTGACCGGCTACGGCGACGGCCTGGCCGACGGCGACCCGGCCGCCGAGGGGTACCTCGTCACCGGCCACTCCAGCAGCATCATCTCCGGCCGCGTCGCCTACGCCCTCGGCCTGGAGGGCCCCGCCCTCACCATCGACACCGCCTGCTCCTCCGGCCTGGTCGCCCTGCACCTGGCCGGCCGGGCGCTGCGCGCGGGCGAGTGCGAACTCGCCCTGGTCGGCGGCGTGATGGTGATGTCCACCCCCAGCCAGCTGGTCGGCTTCTCCCGGCAGCGCGGCCTCGCCCCCGACGGCCGCTGCAAGCCCTTCGCCGCCGGAGCCGACGGCATGGGCCTGTCCGAGGGCGCCGCGACCATCGCCGTCGAACGGCTCTCCGACGCACGGCGCCTCGGCCACCCCGTGCTGGCCGTCGTACGGGGCACCGCCATCAACCAGGACGGCGCCTCCAACGGCCTCACCGCCCCCAGCGGACTCTCCCAGCAGCGCGTGATCCGCGCCGCCCTGGACGCCTCGGGCCTCACCCCCGACCAGATCGACGCGGTCGAGGCGCACGGCACCGGCACCCCCCTCGGCGACCCCGTCGAGGCCCACGCCCTGCTGGCCACCTACGGCCGGGACCGCCCCGCCGACCGGCCGCTGTGGCTCGGCTCCGCCAAGTCCAACATCGGCCACACCCAGACCGCCGCCGGCCTCGCGGGCCTCGTCAAGATGGTCCTCGGCATGCGGCACGGCACGCTGCCGCGCACCCTGCACGCGGACGAGCCGTCCCGGGAGATCGACTGGGAGTCCGGCGCCGTACGGCTGCTGACCGAGCAGCGGCCCTGGACGACCCCGCAGGACGCGCCGCGCCGCGCCGGCGTCTCCGCGTTCGGCATGAGCGGCACCAACGTGCACGTCCTCATCGAACAGGCCCCCGAACACCTCCCCGCCCCCGCCGACCCGCCGCAGGACGACCCGGCCGCCCCGGCCGGACCGCCGCTGCTCGCCGCCGGTACGGACGTCACCGCCTGGCCGGTCAGCGCCCGCGGCCGGGACGCCCTGGCCGCGCAGGCCGGCCGCCTGCACGCGTACGCCCTCGCCGCCGACACCCCGCCGCCCGCCGCCGTGGCCCGGGCGCTCGCCACCACCCGCAGCCCCTTCGAGCACCGTGCCGTCGTCGTCGGCGCCGACCCCGCCGGACTCGGCCGGGGCCTGGCCGCCCTGATGACCGGCCAGGACACCGAGCACGCCCTCACCGGCGAGAGCGCCGCCCGCGAGGACCGGAGGGTGTTCGTCTTCCCCGGCCAGGGCAGCCAGTGGGAGGGCATGGGCCGACGGCTGTCCGCGCAGTCGCCGGTGTTCGCCGCCCGGTTCGCCGAGTGCGCGCGGGCCCTGCGCCCGTACGTCGACTGGGACCCGCACGCCGTGCTCGCGGGCGAGCCCGACGCCCCCGCGCCCGACGGCGCCGCCGTCATGCAGCCGCTGCTCTGGGCCGTGATGGTCTCGCTCGCCGCCGTCTGGGAGGCGGCCGGCGTCGTCCCCGACGCGGTGGTGGGCCACTCCCAGGGCGAGATCGCCGCCGCCACCGTCGCCGGCGCGCTCACCCTGGAGGACGCCGCCCGGATCGTCGCCGTCCGCGCCGCCGCGCTGACCGGCCTCGGCGTCGAGGGCGGCATGCTCTCCGTGGTGCTGCCCGTCGAGCTGGTGCGCGAACTCCTGGAACCCTTCGGCGACCGGCTCGCCGTCGCGGCCGTCAACGCCCCCGCCACGACCGTCGTCTCCGGCGAACCCGACGCGCTCGTCGAGTTCGAACGCGTGCTGCGCAAGCGCAAGGCGATGCGCTGGCGCGTGCCCGTCACCGACTTCGTGGCGCACTCCCGGCTGTGCGAGCCGCTGGCGGAGACCCTGCCGCGGCTGCTGGCCGACATCCGGCCGCGCCCCGCCGCCGTCCCGCTGTTCTCCACCGTCCACGGACGGCTGGTGGACGGCGAGGAGCTGGGGCCGCGGTACTGGTACGCCAACGTCCGGCAGACCGTCCGCTTCGCCGAGGCCGTCGAAGCCCTCGCCGCCACCGGCCACCGCACCTTCGTCGAGGTCTCCGCCCACCCGGTGCTGCTGCCCGCCGTCCAGGAGACGCTGGCCGCCCGCACCGACCTGCCCGACCCGCTGGTGATCGACACGCTGCGCCGCGACGACGACGGCGCCGACCGGCTGCTGCGCTCGATCGGCACCGCCTACGTCCACGGCCTGCCCGTCGACTGGACCGCCGTGCTGCCCGCCCCCGCCGACGTCCGGGACGCCGCGCGGCGCGTCGAACTGCCGACCTACGCCTTCCAGCACCGCCGCTTCTGGCCGCCGGCCCGCCCGGCCGCGGCCGCCCCCGCCGCCCACGGCCCGGCCGCCGACCCCACCGACGACTGGCGCTTCCTCGCCGAGTGGGCCCACGCCCCCGAGCCCGCCCCCGCGCTGCTCACCGGCACCTGGCTGGTGCTCACCCCCGCCGGACACCCCGTCCACCCCTGCGCCGCGGCCCTCGCCGAGCGCGGCGCCCGGACCGTCACCGTCGAGCTGGACACCGCCGAGGCCGACCGCGCCGACTACGCGCGCCGGCTCACCGCCGCACTGGACGGCGCCCGGCCCGCCGGCGTGCTCTCCCTGCTCGCCCTCGACACCGCCCCGCTCGCCGCCCACCCCGCCGTGGCCCGCGGCCTCGCCGCCACCCTGGCCCTGGTCCAGGCCCTCGGCGACGCCGCCGTCCCCGCCCCGCTGTGGCTGCTGACCGCCGGCGCCGTCACCACCGACCCCGGCACCGGCGCCGCCGACCCGCAGCAGGCCCCCGTCTGGGCCCTGGGCCGCACCGTCGCCGCCGAACACCCCGACCGCTGGGGCGGGTTGGTCGACCTGCCCGGGCAGTGGGACGAGCGGGCCGCCGCCCGCCTGGCCGCCGTCCTCGCCGCCCGCGACGAGAACGAGGTCGCGCTGCGCGCCGACGGCCTGCGGCCCCGCCGCCTCGCCCACGCCCCCAGGCCGCCCCGCCCCGCCGACCGACGGCCGCTCGCCCCCCGCGGCACCGTCCTCGTCACCGGCGGCACCGGCCACATCGGCGGCCACGCCGCCCGCTGGCTCGCCCGCGAGTGCGGCGCCCGCCGCCTCGTCCTCACCAGCCGCTCCGGCCCCGCCGCCGCCGGCACCGCCGCGCTCGCCGCCGAACTCGCCGCCGCCGGCGCCGCCGTGGACGTCCTCGCCTGCGACACCGCCGAACGCCCCGCGCTCGCCGCCGTGCTCGACCGCGTCGCCGCCACCGGACCGGCCCTGTCCACCGTGCTGCACGCCGCCGGCGCCCTGGACGACGGCGTCCTGGACCGCCTGGACGCCGCCCGCCTGGCCCGCACCTTCGACGGCAAGGCCGGCGGAGCCGCCCACCTCGACGAGCTGACCGCCCACCTGGACCTCGACGCCTTCGTCCTCTGCTCCTCCATCTCCGCCACCTTCGGCAACGGCGGCCAGGGCAACTACGCCGCCGCCAACGCCTACCTGGACGCCCTCGCCGAGCAGCGCCGCGCCCGCGGCCTGCCCGCCACCTCGCTGGCCTGGGGCCCGTGGGCGGGCGGCGGCGTCGGCCAGGCCAGCGAAGGCGCCCGCCGGCGGCTCGCCCGCAACAAGTGGGAGGTCCTGATGGAGCCCGAGGACGCGGTCCGCGCCCTCGCCGCCGCCGTCGAGGACCCCGACCCCCGGCTGGCCGTACTGTCGCTGATGGCCGTCGACTTCGCCGCGATGGCCACCGCCCGCGGCCCCGAACAGCTGCGCCGCGCCCCGCTGATGCGCGACCTGCCCGAGATCCGGGCCGCCGACGCGGCCGACGCCGCGGACCCGGCGCCGCGCGCCGCCGAGCCGGAGCACCCGCTGGCCGTCCGGCTGTCGGCGCTGACCTCCGCCGAGGCGCAGGACCGGCTGCTCTGCGACCTGGTCCGGGACGAGGCCGCCACCGTGATGGGGTACGCCTCGGCCGCCGACGTCGAGCCCGGCCGCGCCTTCAGCGAACTCGGCCTGGACTCCCTCACCTCCGTCGAACTGCGCAACCGGCTCAGCACCGCCGCTGGCCTGCCGCTGCCCGCCACCCTGCTGTACGACTACCCGGACCCGCAGGTGCTCGCCGCGCACCTGCGCACCCGGCTGGTCGGCGACGGCGCGGACACCGCCGCCCCGGCCGCACCGCGCGCCACCGGCCCGGACCCGCTCGCCGACCCGGTCGCGATCGTCGCCATGGGCTGCCGCCTGCCCGGCGGCATCCACACCCCCGAGCAGCTGTGGCAGCTGCTCGATGCCGGACAGGACGCCGTCACCGGCCTGCCCACCGACCGGGGCTGGGACCTCGCCGCCCTCTACGACCCCACCGCCGAACGGCCCGGCACCTTCTACGCCCGCGAGGGCGGGTTCCTGCACGAGGCCGCCGAGTTCGACGCCGCCTTCTTCGGCGTCAGCCCGCGCGAGGCGGTCACCATGGACCCGCAGCAGCGCCTGCTGCTGGAGGTCGTCTGGGAGACCCTGGAACGCGGCGGCATCGACCCCACCGGCCTGCGTGGCAGCCGTACCGGTGTGTTCGTCGGCGGCTTCGGCTCCGGCTACGACCACCTCACCGCCCGCGCCGCCGGCCACGCCGACCACCGCCTGGAGGGCCAGGCCATGATCGGCACCGCCACCAGCGTGCTGTCCGGCCGGGTCTCCTACCTCCTCGGCCTGGAGGGCCCGGCGTTCACCGTCGACACGGCCTGCTCCTCCTCGCTGGTCGCCCTGCACTCCGCCGCCCAGGCGCTGCGGGCCGGCGAGTGCGACCTCGCCCTGGTCGGCGGCGTCACCGTGATGCCCACCCCGCGCGACCTGGTCGGCTTCTCCCAGCAGCGCGGCCTGGCCGCCGACGGCCGGTGCAAGGCCTTCGGCGAGGGCGCCGACGGCATGGGCATGGCCGAGGGCGTCGGCGTCCTCGCGGTCGAACGGCTCTCCGACGCCCACCGCAACGGCCACCAGGTGCTCGGCGTGGTCCGCGGCAGCGCCGTCAACCAGGACGGCGCCTCCAACGGGCTCACCGCCCCCAGCGGCCCCTCCCAGCAGCGGGTGATCCGCGCCGCGCTGGCCGGCGCCGGCCTCACCGCCGCCGACGTGGACGCCGTCGAGGCGCACGGCACCGGCACCGAACTCGGCGACCCGATCGAGGCCCAGGCCCTGCTCGCCACCTACGGCCAGGACCGGCCCGCCGACCGGCCGCTGTGGCTGGGCTCGGTGAAGTCCAACATCGGCCACACCCAGGCCGCCGCCGGCGTCGCCGGGATCATGAAGATCGTCCTGGCCCTGCGGCACGGACAGCTGCCGCGCACCCTGCACGCCGACACCCCGACCCCGCACGTCGACTGGACCGCCGGGCACGTCGCCCTGCTGCACCGGCCCGTCGCCTGGGCGCCGGACGGCGAGCGGCCCCGCCGGGCCGGCGTCTCCAGCTTCGGCGTCAGCGGCACCAACGCCCACGTCATCATCGAGGAGGCCCCCGCCCGGCCCGCGCCCGTGACGCCGGACGCCGGCCCCGCCCCGGTGCTGACCGGTGGACCGGTCGCCTGGCCGGTCGGCGCCCGCGACCCGCGCGCCCTCGCCGCCCAGGCGGGCCGGCTGCGCGAGTCCGCGCTGGCCCGCCCCGACCTGCCGGTCGGCGACGTGGCCTGGTCGCTCGCCACCACCCGCCCGCCGCACGACCACCGCGCCGTGCTGCTGGGCGCCGACCACGCCGAACTGCTGCCCGCCGCCGCGGCGGTGGCCACCGGACAGTCCTCGCCCGACGCCGTCACCGGCTCCGTCGCGCCCGGCGGCACCGGCCGCACCGTGTTCGTCTTCCCCGGCCACGGCAGCCAGTGGATCGGCATGGGCCGCGAACTCGCCGAGGTCTCACCGGTCTTCCGCGACCGGCTGGACGAGTGCGCGCGGGCCCTGAGCCCGTACGTCGACTGGGACCTCGCGGATGTCCTGGCCGGCGAGCACGACTTCCTCGCCGCCGACGTGCTCCAACCCGCCGTCTGGGCGGTCTCGGTGGCGCTGGCGGCCGTCTGGCAGGCCGCCGGGGTCTCCCCGGACGCGGTCGTCGGCCACTCCCTGGGCGAGATCGCCGCGGCGACCGTCGCCGGCGCCCTCACCCTGGAGGACGGCGCGAAGGTCGCCGCCCTGCGCAGCCGGGCCCTGCGCACCCTGGACGGACGCGGCGGCCTGCTCTCCGTCGCCGAGCCCGCCGACACGGTGCGCGAACGGCTCGCCGGCTTCGAGGGACGGCTCGCGCTCGCCACCGTCAACGGCCCCCGCTCCTGCGTGGTCTCCGGCGACCCCGACGCGCTCGACGAGTTCGCCGCCGCCTGCCCGCCCACCTGCCGCACCACCCGCGTCCCGATCGCCTACGCCTCGCACAGCCCCCAGGTGGAGGAGCTGCGCGAGGAGATCCTCGCCGCGCTCGCCGGCATCGAGCCCCGCGCGGCCGACGTCCCGCTGGTCTCCGCGTACACCGGGCAGTGGCAGGACGGCCGGGAGCTGGACGCCCACTACTGGTACGCGAGCCTGCGCGGCACCGTCGAGTTCGAACGGGCCGTACGGACCCTCGGCGACAGCGGGCACCGGGTGTTCGTCGAGGTGTCCGGGCACCCCGCGCTGACCGGCGCCGTCCGGGACACCCTCGGCGAGGCCGCGGTCGTCACCGGCACGCTGCGGCGCCAGGACGGCGGCGCCCGCCGCCTGCTCACCTCGCTCGCCACCGCCTACGTGGCCGGCGCACCCGTCGACTGGGCGGCCGTGCACGGCCCCGGCACCCTCGTCGACCTGCCCACCTACGCCTTCCAGCGCAGCCGCTACTGGCCCGAACCGGCCCGGCCCGCCGCCCCCGCGCCCGACGACGCGCTGACCGGCCTGCGCTACCGGATCACCTGGACCCGGACCGCCGAGCACCCCGCGCCCCCGCAACTGACCGGCAGCTGGCTGCTGGTCGGCGCGGCCGCCGACCCGGAGACCGCCCGGAAGGTCGCCCGCGCCCTGGCCGAGCACGGCGCCACCGACGTCCGCACCCTGCCGGACGCCGACCGCACCGCTCTCGCCGCCCACCCGGCGCCCGCCGGCGTGGTCTCCCTGCTCGCCCTGGACGAGTCCCCGGACCAGGGGCACCCGACCATGACCCGGGGCGTGGCCGCCACCCTCGACCTCATCCAGCAGCTCGGCGCCGGCGCCCCCGGCACCCCGCTGTGGGTGCTCACCTCCGGCGCCGTGGCCACCGGCCCCGGCGAGAGCGGCAGCCCCGCCCAGGCCCAGGTCTGGGGACTGGGCCGGGTCGCCGGCCTCGAACACCCCGGGCACTGGGGCGGACTGGTCGACCTGCCGCCCGCCGGCGCCTGGGACGACCGCACCGGCACCCGGCTCGCCGCCCTGCTGTCCGGCGCCGTCGCCGAGGACCAGACGGCCCTGCGCCCGCAGGGCATCCTGGCCCGCCGCCTGGTCCGCGCCGCCGCGGCCGCCGCCACCCCCCGGCCCGGGCGCGGCACCGTCCTGGTCACCGGCGGCACCGGCGCCATCGGCGCCGAGGTCGGCCGCTGGCTCGCCGGGCGCGGCGCCGAACGCGTCGTCCTCGCCGCCGGCGAACCGCTGACCGCCGACGTCGCCCGGCTCGCCGCCGACGTCGCCGCCTCCGGCGCCGCCCTGTCCATCGCCGCCTGCGACACCACCCGGCGCGCCGAACTCGGCGGCCTGCTAGGGCAGATCACCGCCGACGGCGGCCCCGCCCTGCGCGGCGTCGTGCACGCCGTCGGCGCCGGACAGGCCACCGCCGTCGCCGACACCACGGCACGGGAACTCGCCGACGTCGCCGGCGCCCGGTCGGCCGGCGCCCGCTGGCTCGACGAACTGACCGCCGACCTCGACCTGGACGACTTCGTCCTGTTCTCCTCCGTCGCCGCGACCTGGGGCAGCGCCCTGGTGCCCGGCTACGCCACGGGCAGCGCCTTCGTCGACGCCCTCGCCGAGCAGCGCCGGGCCCGCGGACAGGTCGCCACCTCGGTCGCCTGGGGCCCCTGGGCCGACGGCGGCGCCGGCGCCCGGTCCTCCGTCCGGCACGGCCTGGGCGTCCTGGACCCGGGCACCGCCGTCCGGGCGCTCGGCCAGGCCATGGACGGACGCGACGCGCTCGTCACCATCGCCGACGTGGACTGGCGGACCTTCGCGCCCGCCTTCACCCTGCACCGCCCGAGCCCGCTCCTCGCCGACCTGCCGGAAGCGGCCGCCCCGGCGGCCGAACCGGCCGGCCCGGCCGACGGCGGCACGGCACCCGAGTTCGCCCGCACCGTCCTCGCCCTGCCCGCCGCCCGCCGGCCGGCCGCGGTGACGGACCTGGTGCGCGCCCAGGCGGCCCTGGTGCTGTCGCACGGGAGCACCGCCGACATCGACGCCGAACGCGCCTTCCGGGACCTCGGCTTCGACTCCCTGACCGCCATCGAACTGCGCGACCGGCTCGCCGCCGCCACCGGCGTCACCCTGCCCTCCACCGTCGTCTTCGAGTACCCGACGTCCGCCGCCCTCGCCGCGCACCTGCTGCGCGAGCTCGGCGCCGGCCCGGACTCCGTACGCACCCAACTCGACCGGCTGGAGGCCTCGTTGTCGGGCCTGCTGGACCGGCTCGGCGAGGACGGCGACGGGACGGACGGGGACGAGGAGGCCGTCGCGGCGCAGCTCGCCGCACTGAGCGCCAAGTGGCAACGACTCCAGCGCCGCGCCGGCGGCCCCGCCACCGGCGGCGGCAACGGCGCCGGCACCGCCGCCGGCCAGGACGTCTCCGAGCGCCTCGCCGCCGCGGACGACGACGAGGTCTTCGACCTCCTGGGCAAGGAGTTCGGCATCGAATGACCGTACCGCCGACCCTCCCGCGGGCCGCCCGAGCGCTGCCCAGACCGAGTACCCACAGCCCGAGCACCCCGAGGTGGAACGCGTGAGCGAGGACAAGCTCCGGTACTTCCTGAAGCGCGTCACGGCCGAGCTGCACGAGAGCCGCGAGCGCGTCCGCGAGTTGGAGACCGTGACCGGCGAGCCCATCGCCGTCGTCGGCATGGGCTGCCGCTACCCGGGCGGCGTGCGCACGCCGGACGAGCTCTGGAACCTGGTCGCCACCGGCACCGACGCGGTCGGCGACTTCCCCGCCGACCGCGGCTGGGACCCGGGCGAGGCGGCCGCCCACGGCTACGAGACCCGCGGCGGCTTCCTCCCCGACGCGGCCGAGTTCGACCCCGGCTTCTTCGGCATCAGCCCGCGCGAGGCCCTCGCGATGGACCCCCAGCAGCGCCTCGTGATGGAGGTCGCCTGGGAGACCCTGGAGCACGCCGGACTCGACCCGCGCGCCCTGCGCGGCTCGCACACCGGCGTGTTCGTCGGCGCCAGCGCGTCCGGCTACGACTGGTACGCGCGCGAACACGGCCACGACGAGGGCCACCTGGTCACCGGCAGCGCGATCAGCGTGCTCTCCGGCCGGGTCTCCTACACCCTGGGCCTGAACGGGCCCGCCGTGACCGTCGACACGGCCTGCTCCTCCTCGCTGGCCGCCGTCCACCTGGCGGCCCGCTCGCTGCGCACGGGCGAATGCTCGCTCGCCCTCGCCGGCGGCGTGATGGTGATGTCCACCCCGGTGATGTTCGCCGACTTCGCCCGCCAGCAGGGCCTCGCCTCCGACGGGCGCTGCAAGCCGTTCTCGGAGGACGCCGACGGCACCGGCTGGGGCGAGGGCGCCGGACTCGTCCTGCTGGAGCGCCTGTCCGACGCCCGCCGCAACGGCCACCGCGTCCTGGCGGTCATCCGCGGCAGCGCGATGAACCAGGACGGCGCGTCGAACGGCCTGACGGCGCCCAGCGCGCCCGCACAGCGCCGGGTCATCCGGGCCGCCCTCGCCGACGCCCGCCTGACGGCCGCCGAGGTCGACGCGGTCGAGGCGCACGGGACGGGCACGGAGCTGGGCGACCCGATCGAGGCCGGCGCTCTGCTGGCCACCTACGGGCAGGGCCGCGACGAGGACCGGCCGCTGTGGCTCGGCTCGCTCAAGTCCAACATCGGCCACGCCCAGCAGGCCGCCGGGGTCGGCGGCGTGATGAAGATGGTGCTCGCCCTGCGGCACGGCACCCTGCCCAGGACCCTGCACGCCGGGGAGCCGACCTCGCACGTCGACTGGGCCTCGGGGAACGTCCGGCTGCTCCAGGAACCGGTGGAGTGGCCGGCGGGCGAGCGGGTGCGCCGAGTAGGTGTGTCGGCGTTCGGCGCGAGCGGGACGAACGTCCACGTGATCCTGGAGGAGGCGCCCGCGCCGACGGCCGGGGAGCCGGCGGTGAACGAGGAGCCGACGCCGGACGAGGAGCGCCCCGCGCCCGTCCTGCCGACGGCGGCGTCGGCCTGGGTGGTGTCGGGCCGCAACGCGACCGCGCTGGCCGGTCAGGCGGGCCGGCTGCGCGAGCACGTGCTGGCGCGGCCGGAGCTGCCGGTGGGCGACGTCGCGTGGTCGCTGGCCACGACGCGGTCGGCCTTCGAGCGGCGCGCGGTGGTGCTGGGCGGCGAGCGGGGTGAGCTCGCGGCGGGTCTCGCGGCGGTGGCCACGGGACAGCCCGCGGCGGGTGTGGTGACCGGGTCGGTGGCCTCCGGCGGCGCCGGGCGGACGGTCTTCGTCTTCCCGGGGCAGGGGAGCCAGTGGGTCGGGATGGGGCGTGAGCTGGCCGCTTCGTCGCCGGTGTTCGCGGCGCGGCTGGCCGAGTGTGCCGAGGCTCTGGCGCCGTATGTGGACTGGCAGTTGGACGATGTGCTGGCGGGCCTTCACGGTTTCGAGGCCGCCGATGTGGTGCAGCCGGCGCTGTGGGCCGTGATGGTCTCGCTCGCCGCTGTGTGGGAGGCGGCCGGTGTCGCACCGGACGCTGTGGTGGGTCACTCGCAGGGTGAGATTGCCGCTGCGGCCGTCGCGGGGATCCTGTCCCTCGATGACGCCGCCAAGGTGGTGGCTCTGCGGAGCAAGACCCTGAAGGTGCTGGCTGGTCGTGGCGGGATGCTGTCGATCGCGGAGCCGGTGGAGGGCGTCCGGGCGCGGATCGCTCCGTACGGCACCCGCCTTTCCGTCGCGGCCGTGAACGGCCCGTCGGCGACGGTCGTCTCCGGTGACGCCGACGCGCTGCGTGAACTCGCCGAGGCGTGCGGGGAGTCCCCGCGTGCCCGGATGATCCCGGTGGACTACGCCTCGCACAGCGCCCACGTGGACGAGCTGCGCGAGGAGATCCTCGCCGTGCTCCAGGGCATCGCCCCCCGCGAGGTGCAGGTCCCGATGATCTCCGCGCTGACCGGCGAGTGGCTGTCCGGCCCGGAGCTGGATCCGGCGTACTGGTACGCCTCCCTGCGCGAGACGGTCGAGTTCGACCGTGCCGTGCGGATCCTCGGCGAGGCCGGACACGGCGTGTTCCTGGAGGTCTCCCCGCACCCGGTGCTGACCCCGGCGATCGCCGACAGCCTGGAGGACCGCTCCCCGACCGTGGTGGGCACCCTGCGCCGCGACGAGGGCGGCGCCGAGCGCCTGCTGACCTCGCTCGCCGAGGCGTACACGGGCGGCGCGGCCGTCGACTGGGCGGCGGTGCTCGGCGGCGGGACGGCGGTCGAGCTGCCGACCTACGCCTTCCAGCGCCAGCGGTACTGGCCGGCGGCCCTGGCCCGGCCGGCGGGCGCGGCGGGCGTCGACGACTGGCGCTACCGGATCCGCTGGCAGCCCGCGGACGCGGACCCGGCCGCCGTACCGGCCCTGTCCGGCAGCTGGCTGCTCGTCGGCGAGGGGGACGTGGCCGACGCGTGCGCCCGCACCCTGGCCGACCACGGCGCGCAGGTCGTCCGGACCGGCGTCGAGACCCTCGACCAGGCCGTCACCGGCCCCGTGTCCGGCGTGGTGTCCCTGCTGGCGCTGGAGGAGGGCCACGACCCGGCGTACCCGTGGATCCCGCGCGGCACCGCCGCGACGGTCGACCTCGTCCAGGCGCTGCGCCGGACCGGCGTCGACGCCCCGCTGTGGCTGCTGACCCGGGGCGCGGTGCAGACCGGACCGGACGAGGTGACGACCGCTCCCGTGCAGACCCAGCTGTGGGGCATGGGCCGCGTCATCGGCATGGAACTCCCGGACAGCTGGGGCGGGTTGGTCGACCTCCCGCCGGAGTTCGACGCGCGGACCGGCGCCCGGCTGGTCGCGGTCCTCGCGGACCGCACGGAGGACCAGGTCGCCCTGCGCCCCTCCGGCACGCTCGCCCGCCGCCTGGTGCGGGCCGAGCCGCGGCCGGCCGGCCGCGCCCCCTGGCGGGCGCGCGGCACCGTGCTGCTGACCGGCGGCACCGGCTCGATCGGGGCCTGCGTCGCGCGCTGGCTCGCCGAGCGGGACACCCCGCGCGTCGTGCTGACGAGCCGTTCCGGCCCGTCCGCGGACGGGGCGGTGGAACTCGCGGCCGCGATGGCGACCGCCGGGACGGCCGTCGACATCGTCAGCTGCGACACCGGCGTCCGCCGGGACGTCACCGACCTCGTCGCCCGGATCGAGGCCACCGGACCGGGCCTGTCCACGGTCCTGCACTCGGCCAACACCGGCTACCTGGCCCGGGTCGAGGACACCACCAGGGAGGGCCTGGCGGCGGCGCTCAGCGCCAAGGCCGCCGGGGCCACCTACCTGGACGAGGCGACGGCCGCGCTGGACGTGGACGAGTTCGTGCTGTTCTCCTCGATCTCGGCGACCTGGGGGAGCAACGACCACGGCCCGTACGCGGCGGGGAACGCCTTCCTCGACGGCCTGGCCGAGGACCGCCGGGCCCGGGGCCTGCCGGGCACCTCGATCGCCTGGGGCGTCTGGGACTCCCGGGACTGGGACGCGGTCGACGACCTGATGGACCACAGCCCCGGCCGGGTGACGCCCCGACGGCTCCGCCGGCAGGGGATGAACTTCCTCGAGACCGAACGGGCGCTGACGGCGCTGGACCAGACCCTCGCGGACGACGAGACCTTCATCGCGCTCGCCGACGTGACGTGGGAGAAGTTCGCGCCGGTGTTCCGCGCGGCGCGCCCGCGCCCGCTGCTGGACGCCATCCCCGAGGCCCGGGAGCAGGAGGACCGGGGCCCGGACGCCGCCGGGTCGGACCGGTCGGCCGAGGCCACCGGCGAACTGTTCCGCGCCCTCGTCGGCCTGACCGCCGCCGAGCGCCGCCGCGCGGTGGTCGAGCTGGTCCGCGCGCACGCCGCCGCCGTCCTCGGCCACGGCTCCGCGGCCGAGGTCCCGACCACGCGCGCCTTCCGGGAGCTCGGCTTCGACTCGCTGACCGCCGTCGAACTGCGCAACCGGCTGGGCGGCGCCGCGGGCGTCCGGCTGCCCGCCACGGTCGTGTTCGACCACCCCAACCCGGCCGCCCTGGCCGAGGAGATCCTCTCCCGGCTCTTCGGGGCCGAGGCGGCGGCCGGCGCCGGGCCGGTGCCCGCCGTGGTCGCGGCCCCCGCCGAACCGGTCGCGATCGTCGGCATGGCCTGCCGCTACCCCGGCGGGATCCGGACCCCCGAGGAGCTCTGGGCCCTCCTGGCCGAGCACGGGGACGCGATCGGCGGCTTCCCGACCGACCGCGGCTGGAACACCGAGGGCCTCTTCGACCCCGACCCGGACGCCGAGGGCAAGACCTACGTCGCCGAGGGCGGCTTCCTGACCGGGGCCGCCGAGTTCGACGCCGCCTTCTTCGGGATCAGCCCGCGCGAGGCCCTGTCGATGGACCCCCAGCAGCGGCTGCTGCTGGAGACCTCCTGGGAGGCCGTCGAGCGCGCGGGCATCGACCCGAAGTCGCTGCACGGCTCCGCGACCGGCGTGTTCGTCGGCGCGGCCCGGTCGACCTACCTCGGCGTGGTGGAGGAGACCGCCGGGTCCGAAGGACACCGCATGACCGGCACGGCGATGAGCGTGCTGTCCGGCCGGATCGCCTACGCGCTGGGCCTGGTGGGCCCGGCGATGACGGTGGACACCGCCTGCTCCTCCTCGCTGGTCGCGCTGCACCAGGCCGTGCAGTCGCTGCGGTCGGGCGAGTGCTCGGTCGCCCTGGCGGGCGGCGTGACGGTGATGGCCGACCCGGGCGAGTTCGTCGGCTTCTCGCGGCTGCGGGCCCTGTCGCCGAACGGCCGCTGCCAGGCCTTCGGCGAGGGCGCCGACGGCATGGGCATGGGCGAGGGCGTCGGCATCGTGGTGCTCGAACGCCTCTCCGACGCCCGCCGCAACGGGCACCGGGTGCTCGGCGTGGTGCGCGGCTGCGCCATCAACCAGGACGGCGCCTCCAACGGCCTCACCGCCCCCAACGGCCCCTCGCAGCAGCGCGTCATCCGCGCGGCGCTGGCCAACGCCCGGATCTCGGCGGCGGACGTGGACGCGGTCGAGGCGCACGGGACGGGCACGGAGCTGGGCGACCCGATCGAGGCCGGTGCGCTGCTGGCGACGTACGGCCAGGAGCGGTTCGAGGACCGGCCGTTGTGGCTGGGGTCGGTGAAGTCCAACATCGGGCATGCCCAGCAGGCCGCGGGTGTGGCCGGTGTGATCAAGATGGTGCTGGCCCTGCAAGCCGGTGTGCTGCCGAAGACCCTGCACGCCGATGAGCCGTCCTCGCACGTCGATTGGGAGACGGGCAACGTCCGTCTGCTGCAGGACGAGGTGGCGTGGCTGGCGGGCGAGCGGCCGCGTCGGGCGGGTGTCTCGGCGTTCGGGATCAGCGGCACCAACGCGCACGTGATCATCGAAGAGGCGCCGGTCGAGGCGGAGACCGTCCCCGAGGATGCCGCCGAGGACCTCGCGCCGGTCCTGTCGCGCCCCCTCCCGGCGTGGGTGCTGTCCGGCCGTGACGGGCAGACGCTCGCCGGTCAGGCGGGCCGGCTGCGCGAGCACGTCACGGAGCGGCCGGAGCTGCCGGTCGGCGACGTCGCGTGGTCGCTGGCCACGACGCGGTCGGCCTTCGAGCAGCGCGCGGTGGTGCTGGGAGCGGACCGGGACGAACTGGAGGCGGGGCTCTCGGCCGTCGCCACCGGACAGCCCGCGCCCGGCGTGGTCACCGGCGAGGTCGCCCCGGACGGGGTCGGGCGGACGGTGTTCGTCTTCCCCGGCCAGGGCAGCCAGTGGGTCGGCATGGGGCGTGAGCTGGCCGCTTCGTCGCCGGTGTTCGCGGCGCGGCTGGCCGAGTGTGCCGAGGCTCTCGCTCCGTACGTGGACTGGCAGTTGGACGACGTCCTGGCGGGCCTTCACGGTTTCGAGGCCGCCGATGTGGTGCAGCCGGCGCTGTGGGCCGTGATGGTCTCGCTCGCCGCGGTCTGGGAGGCGGCGGGTGTCGCTCCCGATGCCGTGGTCGGTCACTCGCAGGGCGAGATTGCCGCTGCCGCTGTGGCCGGGATTCTCTCCCTGGACGACGCTGCCAAGGTCGTGGCTCTGCGGAGCAAGACCCTTAAGGCGCTGGCGGGTCGTGGCGGGATGCTGTCGATCGCGGAGCCGGTGGACGGTGTCCGCGCCCGGATCGCCCCGTACGGTTCCCGGCTGTCGGTCGCGGCCGTGAACGGTCCGTCGGCGACGGTCGTCTCCGGTGACGCCGACGCGCTGCGCGAACTCGCCGACTCTTGCGGGGAGTTCCCGCGCACCCGGATGATCCCGGTGGACTACGCCTCGCACAGCGCGCACGTGGACGAGCTGCGCGAGGAGATCCTCTCGGTTCTCCAGGGCATCACGCCGACCGACGCCCGCATCCCCATGGTCTCCGCCATGACCGGCGCGTGGCTGTCCGGCCCGGAGCTGGACCCGGCCTACTGGTACGCGTCCCTGCGCGAGACCGTCGAGTTCGACCGCGCCGTGCGGATCCTCGCCGACGCGGGCCACGGGGCGTACGTCGAGGTGTCCCCGCACCCGGTGCTCACCCCGGCGATCAGCGACGCCTTCGCGGACCGGACCCCGGCCGTGGTCGGCACGCTGCGCCGCGAGGATGGCGGCGCCGGGCGTCTCCTGGCCTCGCTCGCCGAGGCGTACGTCCGGGGCCTGCCCGTCGCCTGGACCGCGCTCCTGGGCGGCGGCACGGTTGTGGACCTGCCCACCTACGCCTTCCGGCGGGACCGGTTCTGGCCGGAGCCCACCGAGGCCCCGACCGTACCGGTCACCGCGGGCACGCCCGCCGAGGCGGGCTTCTGGAACGCCGTCGAGCGCGGTGACGCCGCTGCTCTCGCCGACCTGCTCGGCGTCGACCCGGCCGACCCGGCCCTCGGCGCGCTCACCGGCTGGCGCCACCGCGAACGCGCCGAGTCGGCCGTCGCCGGCTGGCGCTACCGCATCGCCTGGTCGGCCCTGCCCGAGCACGGCACCGCGCTCGCCGGCACCTGGCTGCTCGTCGGCTCGGCGCCGGACGTCGCCGACGCCCTGACGGCCGCCGGCGCCCGCGTCCTCACGGTGCCCGGGGACGGTATCGACACCACCGACCGCGAGGCGCTCGCCGCCGCGCTGCCCACCGGTGTCGCCGACCTCTCCGGCATCGTCTCCGCCCTCGCCCTCGACGAGGAGGCGGCCGCGCCGCTCGACGCCCACCCCGGCGTCCCGCGCGCCCTGGCCGCCACCCTGGCCCTGGCCCAGGCCGTCGCCGACCGGCGCGGGGACGGGGAGGACACGCCCGCCGCCCCGCTGTGGGTGCTGACCCGGGGCGCGGCCGCCGCCACCGACGGCGAGCCGGCCGGCCCGCCCGTCCACGCCCAGATCTGGGCCCTCGGCCGGACGGCCGCCCTCGCCCACCCCGACCTGTGGGGCGGCCTGATCGACCTGCCGCAGCGTCCCGAGGACACCGGCCCCGCCCTGCGGCGCCTGGCCGCCGTCCTCACGGGCGGCGACGGCGAGGACCAGGTGGCGCTGCGCCCGTCCGGCGCGTACGGACGACGGCTGGTGCGCGCCGCGCAGCCGCAGGCCCCGGCGAACGGCACCGCGTGGACCCCGCGCGGCACCGTCCTGGTCACCGGCGGGACCGGCGCCATCGGCGAGCACGTCGCGCGCTGGCTCTCCGACCGCGGCACGCGGCGCGTCGTGCTGACCGGCCGTCGCGGCCCGGCCACCGAGGGCGTCGCCGCCCGCGCCGCCGAACTCGCCGCCCGCGGCACCGGCGTCGACGTCGTCGCCTGCGACGTCGCCGAGCGCGCCGAGGTCGCCGCCCTGCTGGCCCGGATCGACGCCACCGGCGGCCCGGCCCTGTCCACGGTGCTGCACACCGCGGGCGTCGGCCAGGGCGGCACCGTCGGCGAGACCACCGCGGCCGGGCTGGCCGAGGTGTGCGCCCCCAAGGCGGGCGGCGCCCGCTGGCTCGACGAGCTGACCGCCGACCGCGGCCTCGACGACTTCGTGCTGTTCTCCTCCGGCGCCGCCGTCTGGGGCGGCAGCGACCAGGCCGGCTACGCCGCCGCCAACGGCTACCTCGACGGCCTCGCCGCCGAACGCCGCGCCGCCGGCCGCCCCGCCACCACGCTCTCCTGGGGCCTGTGGGACGGCGGCGGCATGGGCGGCGGCAGCGTGACCACCCGGCTGACCCGCTACGGCGTCCGGGCCATGGCGCCCGAACTCGCCGTCCGCGCCCTCGGCCAGGCCCTGGACGCCGGAGAGGACGCCGTCACCGTCGCGGACATCGACTGGTCGGTGTTCGGCCCGACGTTCACCCTGCGCCGTCCCAGCCGCCTCCTCGCCGACCTGCCCGACGCCGGGACCCGACCGGAACCCGCGGACTCCGGCCCCGGCGCTGGGAGCGGCGCACCGGACGGCACCGGCCTGGCCGACCGACTCGCCGGCCTGCCCCACGCGGAGCAGCTGCGCCGACTCGTGGAGATCGTCTGCGACCAGGCCGCCGCCGTCCTCGGCCACACCGCCGGAGCACTGCCCAAGGGCCGGCCGTTCCGCCACCTCGGCTTCGACTCCGTGATGGCCGTCGACCTGCGCAACCGGATCACCGACACCACCGGGCGGCGGCTGCCCGCCACCCTCGTCTTCGACCACCCGACCCCCGCCGAACTCGCCGAGTACCTGCACGGCGAACTCGGCCTGCGAGCCGCGCCCGCCGACGACACCCGGGCCGCCCCCGGCACCGACCCGGTGCTCGACGGGCTCGACCGCCTGGAGGCCGCGCTCGCGGCGGTGCCCGGCGGCAGCGGCGCCCGGCGCGACGTGACCCTGCGGCTGAGGAACGTGCTCTCCCGCTGGCTGGGCGACACCGAGCAACCACGGCAGGACGAGCAGGAGCAGCAGACGCTGGCCGGGCGACTGGACGACGCCGACGCCGGCGAGGTCCTGGACTTCATCAACAAGGAATTGGGGCTTTCGTGATGACCGGTGGTGCGCAGGCGGCGGGCGGCGACAAGCAGCTGCTCGACACTCTGAAGAAGCTCGCCGCCGACCTGTATCGGACCCGCGAGCGCGTCAAGGAACTGGAAGCCGGCGAGCGCGAGCCGATCGCCGTCGTCGGCCTCGGCTGCCGCTACGCCGGGGGCATCACCGGCCCCGACCGGTTCTGGGACCTGCTCTCCGCCGGGACGGACGCCATGGGCGGCTTCCCCACCGACCGCGGCTGGGCGGAGTGGGAGCGCGCCTACGGCAACCCGGACGCGCGCGCCGGCGAGGAGTACGCCCGGGTCGGCGGATTCCTCTACGACGTGGCCGACTTCGACCCCGGGTTCTTCGGGATCAGCCCGCGCGAGGCCCTGGCGATGGACCCGCAGCAGCGGATCCTGCTGGAGACCGCCTGGGAGGCGGTCGAGCGGGCCGGCATCGACCCGATGTCCCTGAAGGGCTCCGACACCGGCGTGTTCGTCGGCGCCAGCGGCACCGCGTACGGATCGGGCGTGGGCGGCAACGGCAGCGGCGCCGAGGGCTACAAGATGACCGGCGGCCTGACCGCCGTCGTCTCCGGACGCATCTCCTACACGCTGGGCCTGACCGGCCCCGCCGTGACGATCGACACCGCCTGCTCGTCCTCGCTCGTGGCACTCCACCTCGCGGTGCGCTCGCTGCGCTCGGGCGAGTGCTCCCTCGCCCTGGCGGGCGGCGTCGAGGTGCTGGTCATGCCCGACGCGTACATCGAGTTCTCCCAGCAGGGCGGCATGGCCGCCGACGGCCGGTGCAAGTCCTTCGCCGCCGAGGCCGACGGCATCGGCTGGGGCGAGGGCGCCGGCATCATCGCGCTGGAGCGCCTCTCCGACGCCCGCCGCAACGGCCACCAGGTGCTCGGCGTGATCCGCGGCAGCGCCGTCAACCAGGACGGCGCCTCCAACGGCATCACCGCCCCCAACGGGCCCTCGCAGTACCGCGTCATCCACTCGGCGCTGGCCGACGCCGGCTTGACCGCGGCCGACGTGGACGTGGTCGAGGCACACGGGACGGGCACCACGCTGGGCGACCCGATCGAGGCGCAGGCGCTGCTCGCCACCTACGGGCAGGCCGAGGACCGCGCCGCCGACCGGCCGCTCTGGCTGGGCTCGGTGAAGTCCAACATCGGCCACTCCGGCTGCGCGAGCGGCGTCGCCGGTGTGATCAAGATGGTGCTGGCGCTGCAGCACGGCGTGCTGCCGAAGACCCTCTTCGCCGGGAACCCGTCGCCGCACGTGGACTGGGCCTCGGGCAACGTCCGGCTGCTGAGCGAAGCGGTGGCGTGGCCGACGGGCGAGCAGCCGCGCCGCGCGGGCGTGTCCGCGTTCGGCGTCAGCGGCACCAACGCGCACCTGATCCTGGAGGAGGCGCCGGCGGGCTCGGGCCGCCCGGAGGTCGTGGCGGGCGCCGCGCCGCGCGTCCTGTCCGGCGAGGGCCTTCCCGCGTGGGTGGTGTCGGGGCAGAGCGCCGCGGCGCTGGCCGGTCAGGCGGGTCGACTGCGTGAACACGTGGCGGAGCGGCCGGAGTTGTCGGTCGGCGACGTCGCGTGGTCGCTGGCCACGACGCGGTCGGCGCTGGAGCACCGGGCCGTCGTGCTCGGCCCGGACCGGGACGGACTCGCCGCGGGGCTGACGGCCGTCGCCGCGGGGCAGCCCGCGCCCGGCGTGGTCACGGGCTCGGTGGACGCCGCCGGTGTGGGGCGGACGGTGTTCGTCTTCCCGGGGCAGGGGAGCCAGTGGGTCGGGATGGGGCGTGAGTTGGCCGCTTCGTCGCCGGTGTTCGCGGCGAAGCTGGCGGAGTGCGCTGCGGCTCTCGCTCCGTACGTGGACTGGCAGTTGGACGACGTTCTGGCCGGGCTTCACGGCTTCGAGGCCGCTGATGTGGTGCAGCCGGCGCTGTGGGCCGTGATGGTCTCGCTGGCTGCGGTCTGGGAGGCGGCTGGTGTCGCTCCCGATGCCGTGGTCGGTCACTCGCAGGGCGAGATTGCCGCCGCCGCTGTGGCCGGGATTCTCTCCCTCGATGACGCTGCCAAGGTCGTTGCTCTGCGGAGCAAGACCCTGAAGGCGCTGGCCGGTCGCGGTGGGATGCTGTCGATCGCCGAGCCGGTGGCGGGTGTCCGCGCCCGGATCGCTTCGTACGGTTCCCGGCTGTCGGTCGCGGCGGTGAACGGTCCGTCGGCGACGGTCGTCTCCGGTGACGCTGACGCGCTGCGCGAACTCGCCGACTCCTGCGGGGATTCGCCGCGTGCCCGGATGATTCCGGTGGACTACGCGTCCCACAGCGCCCACGTGGACGAGCTGCGCGAGGAGATCCTCTCGGTTCTCCAGGGCATCGCTCCGACCGAGGCCCGGATCCCCATGGTCTCCGCGCTGACCGGCGCCTGGCTCTCGGGCCCGGAGCTGGACCCCGACTACTGGTACGCCTCGCTCCGCGAGACCGTCGAGTTCGAGCGGGCGGTCCGCATCCTCGCCGAGTCCGGGCACGGGGCGTTCGTGGAGGTCTCCCCGCACGCGGTGCTGACCGGCGCGGTGGGCGACGTCGTCGAGGACGTCGAGGGCTCGGCCGTGGTCGGCACCCTGCGGCGCGAGGAGGGCGGCGCCGAGCGCCTGCTGGCCTCGCTCGCCGAGGCCTACGTGCGGGGCCTCCCCGTCGACTGGGCCGCGCTCCTGGGCGGCGGCACGGTCGTGGACCTGCCCACCTACGCCTTCCAGCGCCGGCGCTACTGGCTCGGCGCCGTGGCCTCCGTCCAGGCCGCCGGCCCGGACACCTCGGTGGACGACTGGCGCTACCGGATCGTCTGGCAGGCGGCCGACGCGAACCGGGCCGCCACGCCGTCGGGCACCTGGCTGCTGGTCGGCGACGGCCCCGACCGGGAGGCGGTCGCGAACGCGCTGACGGCCCGCGGTGCGAGCGTCGTCGCCGTCGCGGGACCGGAGGACGTCGACGCGGCACTGGCCGAGGGCGTGGCCGGTGTGGTGTCGCTGCTGGCCCTGGACGAGACGCCGCTGGCGGAGCACCCGTCGGTTCCGGGCGGTCTGGCCGGGACGGTCGACCTGGTCCGGGTGCTGGTCGAGACCGGGGTCACGGCCCCGCTGTGGGTGCTGACCCGTGGCGCGGTGGCGGTCGGCGCCGACGAGGTGACGACCAGTCCGGTGCAGGCCCAGGTCTGGGGTCTGGGCCGGGCCGTGGGCCTGGAGCACGCGGACTGGTGGGGCGGTCTGGTCGACCTGCCGCCGGTGCTGGACGCCGATGCCGCGGCTCGTCTGGTCGGCGTGTTCGCGGACGGCAGCGAGGACCAGGTCGCGGTGCGGCCGTCGGGTGTGTTCCTGCGCCGTCTGGTGCGGGCCGAGGCCCGCCGTGTGGAGTCGGCGGGCTGGTCACCGCGTGGCACCGTCCTGCTGACCGGTGGCACCGGCTCGATCGGCGTCTCCATCGGCCCCTGGCTTGCCGAGCACCGCGCGCCGAGGGTGGTTCTGACCTCCCGCTCCGGCCCGTCGGCGCCCGGTGTGGCGGCGCTCGCCGCCGCCGTGGCGAACGGCGGATCGGCCGTCGAGGTCGTCAGCTGCGACCTGGCGGACCGGGGCCAGGCGACCGGCCTGGTGGCCTGGATCGAGGCCTCCGGCCCCGGCCTGTCCACCGTCCTGCACTCCGCCAACGCGCCCTACCTGGCCAGGGTGGAGGACACCAGCCGCGAAGGCCTGGTCGCCGCGCTCGGCGCGAAGGCGGCCGGCGCCGTCCACCTGGACGAGGCCACGGCCGGCCTGGGCATCGACGAGTTCGTCCTCTTCTCGTCGATCTCGGCGACCTGGGGCAGCAACGACCACGGCGCCTACGCCGCCGGCAACGCCTTCCTCGACGCGCTGGCGGAGGACCGCCGTGCCCGCGGCCTGCCCGGCACCTCGATCGCCTGGGGTGTCTGGAACACCCGCGACTGGGACGCCGTCGACGCGGTGATGGACCAGGCACCCGGCCGGGTGACGCCCCAGCGCCTGCTGCGGCAGGGCATGAACTTCCTCGACACCCAGCGGGCGTTGACGGCGCTCGGCGAGGTGCTCGCCGACGACGAGACCTTCATCGCCCTCGCGGACGTCGAGTGGCAGAAGTTCGCGCCGGTCTTCACGGCCGCGCGCCCGCGCCCGCTGCTGGACACCATCCCCGAGGCCCGGGCCGAGACGGCCGCCACGACGGCCGCCGACGAGCGCGGCGAGTTCGCCTCGCGGCTGGCCGGCCTGTCGGCGGCCGAGCGGCGCCGGAGCGTCGTGGAGCTGGTGCGCTCCCACGCCGCCGCGGTCCTCGGCCACGACTCGGCGGACGAGATCGTCGCGACGCGGGCCTTCCGCGAGCTGGGCTTCGACTCGCTGACCGCCGTCGAGCTGCGCAACCGCCTGAACACCGCCTGCGGCCTGCGTCTGCCGTCCACCGTCGTCTTCGACCACCCGAGCGCCTCCGTACTGGCCGAGGAGATCCTGAGCGCGCTGTTCGGGGCGGAGGGCCCCGGCCAGGTGGTCGCGGTGGCCGCCGCGCCCTCGGAGCCGATCGCGATCGTCGGCATGGCCTGCCGCTACCCGGGCGGCGTGCGCTCGCCCGAGGAGCTGTGGGACCTGATCGCCGCCGGCGGGGACGCGATCAGCGGCTTCCCGGCCGACCGCGGCTGGGACGCCGAGGCGCTGTTCGACGCGGACGCCGACGCCGAGGGCTCGACCTACGTCGTGGAGGGCGGATTCCTCAGCGGCGCCGGGGAGTTCGACGCCGGGTTCTTCGGCATCAGCCCGCGCGAGGCCCTCGCCATGGACCCGCAGCAGCGCCTGCTGCTGGAGACCTCCTGGGAGGCCGTCGAGCGCGCGGGCATCGACCCGCAGACGCTGCACGGCTCGGCGACCGGCGTCTTCATCGGCGCAGCCCCGTCCGGCTACTTCGGCGCGGTCGGGGACGAGGTCGGCGTACAGGCCCACCTGATCACCGGGAACGCGCTGAGCGTGCTCTCCGGCCGGATCGCCTACTCCCTGGGCCTGGTCGGCCCGGCGATGACCGTGGACACCGCGTGCTCCTCCTCGCTGGTCGCGCTGCACCAGGCGACCCAGGCGCTCCGGTCGGGCGAGTGCACGGTGGCGCTGGCCGGCGGTGTGACCGTGATGGCCGACCCCGGCGAGTTCGTCGGCTTCTCGCGGCTGCGCGCGCTGTCCTCCGACGGCCGCTGCAAGGCCTTCGGCGAGGGCGCGGACGGCATGGGCATCGGCGAAGGCGTCGGCATGCTGGTGCTGGAACGGCTGTCGGACGCCCGCCGCAACGGGCACCAGGTGCTCGGCGTGCTCCGCGGGAGCGCCGTCAACCAGGACGGCGCCTCCAACGGCCTGTCCGCGCCCAACGGCCCCTCGCAGCAGCGCGTGATCCTCTCCGCGTTGGCCAACGCCCAGCTGTCGGCGTCCGACGTCGACGCGGTCGAGGCACACGGCACCGGCACCACGCTCGGCGACCCGATCGAGGCCGGCGCGCTGCTGGCCACCTACGGCCAGGGACGCGCCGGGGACCGGCCGCTGTGGCTGGGGTCGGTGAAGTCCAACATCGGGCACGCCCAGCAGGCCGCCGGTGTGGCCGGGGTGATCAAGATGGTGATGGCGCTGCGGCACGGCGTGCTGCCGAAGACCCTGCACGCCGAGCAGCCGTCCTCGCACGTGGACTGGGACCTGGGCAACGTCCGGCTGCTCCAGGAGCAGGTGGCGTGGCCGGCGGGCGAGCGGCCGCGCCGGGCGGGCGTGTCGGCCTTCGGGATCAGCGGCACCAACGTCCACGTGATCGTGGAGGAGGCCCCGGCGGCCGTCGAGGCGGCGCCCGAGCCTGGGCCGGAGCTCCCGGCGCTTCCGGTGCTGACCGGCGGGACGTCGGTGTGGCGGGTCTCCGGTCGTAGTGCGGTGGCGCTGGCCGGTCAGGCCGGTCGGCTGCGTGAACACGTGCTGGCGCGGCCGGAGTTGTCGGTCGGCGATGTGGCGTGGTCGCTCGCGACGACGCGATCGGTGTTCGAGCAGCGTGCGGTGGTGCTGGGCGGCGAGCGGAGTGAGCTCGCGGCGGGTCTCGCGGCGGTGGCCACGGGGCAGCCCGCGCCCGGTGTCGTGACCGGCGGACTCGCTCCCGGTGGGGTGGGGCGGACGGTGTTCGTCTTCCCGGGTCAGGGGAGCCAGTGGGTCGGGATGGGGCGTGAGCTGGCCGCTTCGTCGCCGGTGTTCGCGGCGCGGCTGGCGGAGTGCGCCGAGGCTCTGGCGCCTTATGTGGACTGGCAGTTGGACGATGTGCTGGCCGGGCTTCATGGGTTCGAGGCCGCCGATGTGGTGCAGCCGGCGCTGTGGGCCGTGATGGTCTCGCTCGCGGCGGTCTGGGAGGCGGCCGGTGTCGCTCCGGACGCCGTGGTCGGTCACTCGCAGGGTGAGATCGCGGCGGCTGCTGTCGCGGGGATTCTTTCGCTGGAGGATGCGGCGAAGGTTGTTGCTCTTCGCAGCCGGACTCTGAAGGCGCTGGCGGGTCGTGGCGGGATGCTGTCGATCGCGGAGCCGGTGGCGGGTGTGCGGGCGCGGATCGCCGCGTACGGTTCCCGGTTGTCGGTGGCGGCGGTGAACGGCCCGTCGGCGACGGTCGTCTCCGGTGACGCCGACGCGCTGCGCGAACTCGCCGAGGCATGCGGGGATTCGCCGCGCGCTCGGATGATCCCGGTGGACTACGCCTCGCACAGCGCGCACGTGGACGAGCTGCGCGAGGAGATCCTCTCCGTCCTTGAGGGGATCCGGCCTCGTGAGGCGCAGGTCCCGATGATCTCCGCGCTGACGGGCGAGTGGCTGGCCGGCTCCGAGCTGGACCCGGCGTACTGGTACGCGTCGCTGCGGGAGACCGTCGAGTTCGAGCGGGCGGTTCGTCTGCTGGGTGAGTCCGGGCACGGTGTGTTCCTGGAGGTGTCGCCGCACCCGGTGCTGACCCCGGCGATCGGCGACGCCCTGGAGACGCTGTCCCCGGTTGTCGCGGGCACCTTGCGGCGCGACGAGGGCGGTGCGGACCGCCTGCTGACGTCGTTCGCCGAGGCCTACGTCCAGGGCGCCACGGTGGACTGGGTGTCGGTCCTCGCCGGTGGTTCGACGGTGGATCTGCCGACGTACGCGTTCCAGCATCGTCACTACTGGCCCGAGGCGGTGGCCGAGGTTGCCGAGGGCTCCGTCATCGATGCCGAGTTCTGGGCGGCGGTCGAGGGCGGCGACGCCGACGGCCTGGCGGCGGCGTTGAACATCGACGGCGACCGGCTGGGCGAGGTGTTGCCGGCGCTGGCCGACTACCGGCGCCGTGGCCAGGCCGATGCGGCGGTCGCGGACTGGCGGTACCGGGTGTCGTGGGCGCCGGTGGGCGAGTCCGGCGGGGTGTTGACCGGGACGTGGCTGCTGGTCGGGGAGTCCCCGGATGCCGCTGCGGTCGCGGCGGCGCTGGAGTCCCACGGGGCAACCGTGGTCCGTACTGCGGTGGATGCCGTGGGTGAGGCGGCGGCCGCGTGCTCCGACCTGAGCGGAGTGCTGTCGCTGCTGGCGCTGGACGAGTCGCCGCAGGAGGCGTTCCCGTGGGTGTCGCGTGGTGGTGCTGACACGCTCGCGCTGATCCGGACGCTCGATCGTGCCGGGGTTGTGGCCCCGCTGTGGGTGGTCACGCGGGGTGCGGTGGGTGCGGTCGCGGGTGATGTGGTGCGGCCGGTCCAGGCGCAGGTCTGGGGTCTGGGTGCCGTGGCGGGGCTGGAGTTGGCGGGCCGCTGGGGCGGGCTGATCGACTTGCCGGCTGCCGTGGATGCGCGTACGGGTACGCGGCTGGCGTCCGTCCTGGTCGGCGATGAGGACCAGGTGGCGGTGCGTGCGGGCGGTGTGGTGGCGCGGCGGTTGGTGCGTGCCGGCCGTCCGAACGTGCGCGAGGCGTGGTCGCCGCGTGGTTCGGTCCTGGTGACGGGTGGCACGAGCGGCGTGGGTGCGATCACCGCCCAGTGGGTGACGGATCGTGGTGCTTCGCGGGTCGTGCTGACGTCCCGTTCGGGTCCGGGTGCCGCCGGTGTGGCGGAGCTGGCGGCGTCGATCGCGGCTCGCGGTGCGGCAGTGGAGGTGGTGGCGTGCGACGTCGCCGACCGCGCCTCCGTCAAGGGCCTGCTCGACTCGATCGACGCGACCGGTCCGGCGCTGTCGTCGGTGGTCCACTCGGCGGGTGTCGGTGACCGTAGGCCGGTCGAGGAGATCGAGCCTTCGGACCTGTCCTGGCTGCTGTCGGCGAAGGTCGGCGGTGCCATGGTGCTGGACGAGTTGACGGCGGGCCGGGATCTCGACGCGTTCGTGCTTTTCTCGTCGGGCGCGGGTGTGTGGGGCAGCGGTGGCCTGGGCGGCTACGCGGCGGCGAACGCGCACCTGGACGCGCTGGTGGAGGATCGCAGGGCCCGGGGCCTGGTGGCTTCTTCGGTCGCGTGGGGCCTGTGGGCCGGCATCGGGATGGCCGCGAGCTCCGGCGGTGAGCGGTTGCGCGAGTTCGGCATGGAGGGCATCGACGGGCGTCGGGGCATGCTGGCGCTGGGCCAGGTCCTGGACGCGGGCGAGGGTGCGATGGTGGTGGCCGGCTTCGACTGGCCGCAGTTCGTGCCGACCTACACCCTGCACCGGCCGAGCCGCCTGCTGGCGGACCTGCCCGAGGTCCGCGCGGTCCTGGCCGCCGAGGCCGCCGTCGAGTCCACCACCGAGGAAGTCGGCGAGTGGGCGGGCCGGTTGGCCGGAATGCCGGCCGCTGAGCAGCGCCAGGTCCTGACCGACCTGGTGCGCGGTCACGCGGCGGCCGTCCTCGGCCACGAGTCGGCGGACGACGTGCTGCCGCAACGGGCCTTCAAGGAGCTGGGCTTCGACTCCGTCGGAGCGGTCGAGCTGCGGAACCGCCTGTCGAAGGTGCTCGGCGTCCGGCTCGTCTCCACGATGGTCTTCGACCACCCGAACGCCGCCGCCGTCGCGGACTACGTACGCGGCGAACTCGTCGGCGCGGACGAGCAGACGGTCCAGCGGGACGGCACGGTCCAGGTCGTGGCCGCGGCGATCGGCGAGCCGATCGCGATCGTCGGCATGGGATGCCGGTACCCGGGCGGGGCGGTCGGCCCCGAGCAGTTCTGGAGCATGGTGGCCTCCGGCACCGACACCATCGGCGGCTTCCCGACCGACCGCGGGTGGGACGCCTACGAGGAGGAGTTCGGCAAGGGCCAGGAGTACCGGCGACAGGGTGGATTCGTCCATGACGCGGCCGAGTTCGACGCCGGGTTCTTCGGGATCAGCCCGCGCGAGGCCCTGTCGATGGACCCGCAGCAGCGGCTGCTGCTGGAGACCTCCTGGGAGGCCATCGAGCACGGCGGGATCGACCCCAAGTCGCTGCACGGCTCGGCGACCGGCGTCTTCGTCGGCGCCAACTTCTCGGGGTACAGCTCGGTCCTGCCCGTCGAGGACACCAGCCTGGACGGCTACCGGCTGATCGGGAACGTGACCGCTGTCCACTCCGGCCGGATCTCGTACTGCCTGGGCCTGACCGGTCCTGCTCTGACGGTGGACACGGCCTGCTCGTCCTCGCTGGTGGCGATGCACCAGGCGGTGCAGGCGCTGCGGGCCGGCGAGTGCTCGATGGCGCTGGCCGGCGGCGTGGCGGTGATGGTCTCCCCGGCCGCCTTCATGGAGTTCGCCCAGCAGGGCGGCATGGCCTCCAGCGGCCGGTCGAAGGCGTTCTCGGACGAGGCCGACGGCATCGGCTGGGGCGAGGGCGCGGGCATGGTGCTGCTGGAGCGCCTGTCCGATGCCCGGCGGAACGGGCACCAGGTGCTGGCGGTGATCCGTGGCAGTGCGGCGAACCAGGACGGTGCGTCGAACGGTCTGGCGGCGCCGAACGGTCCGTCGCAGCGGCGGGTGATCCGTGCGGCGCTGGCGAACGCGCAGCTGTCGGCTGCGGATGTGGACGTGGTCGAGGCGCACGGCACCGGCACGACGCTCGGTGACCCGATCGAGGCGCAGGCGCTGCTGGCCACCTACGGGCAGGCCGAGGACCGCGCCGCCGACCGGCCGCTCTGGCTGGGGTCGGTGAAGTCCAACATCGGACACTCGCAGTGCGCCGCCGGCGTGGCCGGGGTGATCAAGATGGTGATGGCGCTGCGGCACGAGGTGCTGCCGAAGACGCTGCACGCGGACGAGCCGTCCTCGCACGTGGACTGGGAGACGGGCAACGTCCGTCTGCTCCAGGAGGCGGTGGAGTGGCCGGCGGGTGGGCGCCCGCGCCGGGCGGGTGTGTCGGCGTTCGGCGTGAGCGGCACCAACGTCCACCTGATCGTCGAGGAAGCGCCGGTCGCGGCGGTCGAGGCCGAGCGCCCGGCGGAGCAGCCGGCGCCGGAGGTCCTCGGGACCGCGCCTTCGGTGTGGACGGTGTCGGGCCAGAGCGTCGCGGCACTGGCCGGTCAGGCGGGTCGGCTGCGTGAACACGTGCTGGCGCGGCCGGAGTTGTCGGTCGGCGATGTGGCGTGGTCGCTGGCGACGGCGCGTGCGGCGCTGGAGCACCGGGCGGTCGTGCTCGGTGGCGAGCGGAGTGAGCTCGCGGCGGGTCTCGTGGCGGTGGCCACGGGGCAGCCGGCGTCCGGTGTGGTGACCGGTTCGGTGGCTCCTGGCGGTGTGGGGCGGACGGTGTTCGTCTTCCCCGGCCAGGGCAGCCAGTGGGTCGGCATGGGGCGCGAGTTGGCGGAGGCCTCGCCGGTCTTCGCCGCGAAGTTGGCGGAGTGCGCCGAGGCTCTGGCGCCTTACGTGGACTGGCAGTTGGACGATGTGCTAGCGGGCCTTCACGGTTTCGAGGCCGCTGATGTGGTGCAGCCGGCGCTGTGGGCGGTGATGGTCTCGCTCGCCGCCGTCTGGGAGGCGGCGGGTGTCGCTCCTGACGCCGTGGTCGGCCACTCGCAGGGTGAGATTGCCGCTGCGGCCGTCGCGGGGATTCTCTCCTTGGACGACGCCGCCAAGGTCGTCGCTCTGCGGAGCAAGACCCTGAAGGCCCTTGCCGGTCGTGGTGGGATGCTGTCGATCGCGGAGCCGGTGGCGGGTGTCCGCGCGCGGATCGCTTCGTACGGTTCCCGGTTGTCGGTGGCGGCGGTGAACGGTCCGTCGGCGACGGTGGTTTCCGGTGACGCCGACGCGCTGCGCGAACTCGCCGAGGCGTGCGGGGATTCGCCGCGTGCCCGGATGATCCCGGTGGACTACGCGTCCCACAGCGCCCACGTGGACGAACTGCGCGAGGAGATCCTCGCCGTTCTCCAGGGCATCGTGCCGACCGAGGCCCGGATCCCCATGGTGTCCGCGCTGACGGGCGCATGGCTGTCGGGCCCGGAGATGGACCCCGACTACTGGTACGCGTCGCTCCGCGAGACCGTCGAGTTCGAGCGGGCGGTCCGGATCCTGGGCGCCTCCGGGCACGGGGTGTTCGTGGAGGTGTCCCCGCACGCGGTGCTGACCGGCGCGGTGGGCGACGTGGTCGAGGACGTCGACGGTTCGGTGGTGGTCGGCACCCTGCGCCGCGAGGACGGCGGGGCCGAGCGCCTGCTGTCGTCCTTCGCCGAGGCCTACGTCCAGGGCGCTCTGGTGGACTGGGCGACGGTGCTCGGTAGTGGTGAGAGCGTCGGCCTGCCGACGTACGCCTTCCAGCGCCAGCGGTTCTGGCCGGAGCCGCGTACCCCGCAGCGGGCCAGGGCGTCGGTGGACGACTGGCGCTACCGGATCACCTGGCAGCCGGCGACCGGGAGCGGCCCGGCGGTCCTGTCCGGTACCTGGCTGCTGGTCGGGGACGCGGCGGACGCCGGTGTGATGGCCGAGGCGCTGGCGAGTTGTGGCGCCGAGGTGGTGCGGACGACGTTGGCGGGCCTCGACGAGGCTGTCGCCGGTGCGGATGTCCAGGGTGTGGTGTCGCTGCTGGCGCTGGACGAGTCGCTGGACGCCGAGTTCGGGTGGGTCCCGCGCGGCAGCGCCGACACCCTCGACCTGGTGCAGGCGCTGGGCCGGGCCGGGGTCACCGCTCCGCTGTGGGTGCTGACCCGCGGCGCGGTGCAGGCCGCGGCCGGCGAGGTGACGACCAGCCCCACCCAGACGCAGGTCTGGGGTCTGGGCCGGGCCGTGGGCCTGGAGCACGCGGACCGCTGGGGCGGTCTGGTCGACCTGCCGCCGGTGGTGGACGCCGATGCCGCGGCCCGGCTGGTCGGCGTGTTCGCCGATGGCAGCGAGGACCAGGTCGCGGTGCGGCCGTCGGGTGTCCTCCTGCGCCGTCTGGTGCGGGCGGAGGCCCGTCGCGTCGAGTCGGCGGGCTGGTCGCCGCGTGGCACCGTCCTGCTGACCGGTGGCACCGGCTCGATCGGCGTCTGCATCGGCCCCTGGCTTGCCGAGCACGGCGCGCCGAGGGTGGTTCTGACCTCCCGGTCCGGCCCGTCGGCGCACGGTGTGGCGGCGCTGGCCGCCGCCGTGGCGAACGGCGGCTCGGCCGTCGAGGTCGTCAGCTGCGACCTGACGGAGCGTGCGCAGGTTGCGGCGATGGTGGCGTGGATCGAGAACACCGGTCCCGGCCTGTCGACCGTCCTGCATTCGGCGAACACCCCGTACCTCTCGCGGGTCGAGCACACGGATCACGAAGGCCTGGCGGCGGCACTGGGCGCGAAGGCGGCTGGCGCCACCTACCTGGACGAGGCGACGGCGGACCTGGGCATCGACGAGTTCGTGATGTTCTCGTCGATCTCGGCGACCTGGGGCAGCAACGACCACGCCGCGTACGCCGCCGGGAACTCCTTCCTGGACGGGCTCGCGGAGGACCGGCGCGGCCGGGGCCTGCCGGGTACCTCGATCGCCTGGGGTGTGTGGAACACCCGCGACTGGGACGCCGTGGACGCGGTGATGGACCAGGCGCCGGGCCGGGTGACCCCGCACCGGCTGCTGCGGCAGGGCATGAACTTCCTGGACACCCAGCGGGCGTTGACCGCGCTGGGTGAGGTCCTCGCCGACGACGAGACGTTCATCGCGGTCGCGGACGTCGAGTGGGAGAAGTTCGCGCCGGTCTTCACGGCCGCGCGTCCCCGTCCGCTGCTGGACACCATTCCGGAGGCGCAGGAGGACACCGCCCCCGGCCGTCCGGTCGACGACCAGCGCAGCGAGTTCGCCGCCCGGTTGGCGGGCCTGTCGGCCGCCGAGCGGCGCCGGACCGTCGTGGAGCTGGTGCGGACGCAGGCGGCCGCGGTGCTGGGCCACGAGTCGGCGGACGAGATCGTCGCCAGCCGGGCGTTCCGTGAGCTGGGCTTCGACTCGCTGACCGCCGTGGACCTGCGCAACCGCCTGAACGCGGCCGTGGGCGTCCGGCTGCCGTCCACGGTGATCTTCGACCACCCGAGCGCGTCCGCGCTGGCGGACGAGATCCTGGCCGCGCTGTTCGGGAGCGTCTCGGAGGAGACCGCCCCGGTGGTGGTGCAACCGGCCTCGACCGATCCGATCGCGATCGTCGGCATGGCCTGCCGCTACCCCGGAGGCGTCCGGACGCCCGAGGAGCTGTGGGACCTCCTGGCCGCGGGCGGCGACGCGATCAGCGGCTTCCCGGCCGATCGCGGCTGGGACGTCGACGGCCTGTTCGACCCGGACCCGGACGCCGAGGGCTCGACCTATGTGATCGAGGGCGGATTCCTCTGCGGCGCCGGGGAGTTCGACGCGGGGTTCTTCGGGATCAGCCCGCGTGAGGCGCTGGCGATGGACCCGCAGCAGCGCCTGCTGCTGGAGACCTCCTGGGAGGCCGTCGAGCGGGCCGGCATCGACCCGAAGTCGCTGCACGGCTCCGCGACCGGCGTGTTCATCGGCGCGGCCGCCTCCGGGTACATCGGGGTGCTGGGCGACGAAGCGGAGGCCCAGGCGCACCTGATCACCGGGAACGCGCTCAGCGTCCTGTCCGGCCGGGTGTCGTACACGCTGGGCCTGAACGGGCCCGCGGTGACCGTCGACACGGCGTGCTCCTCCTCGCTGGTGGCGATGCACCAGGCGGTGCAGGCGCTGCGGTCGGGCGAGTGCACGGTGGCGCTGGCCGGCGGTGTGACGGTGATGGCCGACCCGGGCGAGTTCGTGAGCTTCTCGCGGCTGCGCGCGCTGTCGGCCGACGGCCGCTGCAAGGCCTTCGGCGAGGGCGCGGACGGCATGGGCATGGGCGAGGGCGTCGGAATGCTGGTGCTGGAGCGGCTGTCGGACGCCCGCCGCAACGGGCACCGGGTGCTCGGTGTGGTGCGCGGCAGCGCGATCAACCAGGACGGTGCGTCGAACGGTCTCACGGCGCCGAACGGCCCGGCCCAACGGCGGGTCATCCGGGCGGCGTTGGCGAGTGCGCAGCTGTCGGCCGCGGACGTGGACGTGGTCGAGGCGCACGGGACGGGTACGGAGCTGGGTGACCCGATTGAGGCGGGCGCGCTGCTGGCGACCTATGGCCAGGAGCGGTTCGAGGAACGGCCGTTGTGGCTGGGCTCGGTGAAGTCCAACATCGGGCATGCCCAGCAGGCCGCGGGTGTGGCCGGTGTGATCAAGATGGTGCTGGCACTGCGGGCCGGGGTGCTGCCGAAGACGCTGCACGCCGATGAGCCGTCCTCGCACGTCGATTGGGAGACGGGCAACGTCCGGCTGCTCCAGGACGCGGTGGCGTGGCCGGCGGGCGAGCGGCCGCGCCGGGCGGGTGTCTCGGCGTTCGGCATCAGCGGCACCAACGCGCACGTGATCATCGAAGAGGCGCCGGCCGAGGTGGAGACGCCCGTCGACAGTGACGGCGGGAGCGTGGAGCCGGTGCTGTCGGGCGGTGTCCCGGCGTGGGTGCTGTCCGGACGGGACACCGAGGCGCTCGCCGGTCAGGCCGGCCGACTGCGTGAACACGTGCTGGCGCGGCCGGAGTTGTCGGTCGGCGATGTGGCGTGGTCGCTGGCGACGACGCGTGCGGCGCTGGAGCACCGGGCCGTCGTGCTCGGCGGCGAGCGGAGCGAGTTCGCGGAGCGTCTGGCGGCGGTGGCCACGGGGCAGCCGGCGGCGGGCGTGGTGACCGGGTCGGTGGCTGCTGCCGGGGTGGGGCGGACGGTGTTCGTCTTCCCCGGCCAGGGGAGCCAGTGGGTCGGGATGGGGCGTGAGCTGGCGGAGGCCTCGCCGGTGTTCGCGGCGAAGCTGGCGGAGTGTGCTGCGGCTCTTGCGCCGTACGTGGACTGGCAGTTGGACGATGTGCTGGCCGGGCTTCACGGTTTCGAGGCTGCTGATGTGGTGCAGCCGGCGCTGTGGGCGGTGATGGTCTCGCTCGCGGCGGTGTGGGAGGCGGCGGGTGTTGCTCCGGACGCGGTGGTGGGTCACTCGCAGGGTGAGATCGCTGCCGCCGCGGTGGCCGGGATTCTCTCCCTCGACGATGCCGCGAAGGTCGTGGCTCTGCGGAGCAAGACTCTGAAGGCGCTGGCGGGTCGTGGTGGGATGCTGTCGATCGCGGAGCCGGTGGAGGGTGTTCGGGCGAGGATCGCGTCGTACGGCACCCGCCTTTCCATCGCGGCGGTGAATGGTCCGTCGGCGACGGTGGTTTCCGGTGACGCGGACGCGCTGCGTGAACTGGCGGACTCCTGTGGGGATTCGCCGCGCGCGCGGATGATTCCGGTGGACTACGCGTCCCACAGCGCGCACGTGAACGAGCTGCGGGAGGAGATCCTCGCTGTTCTCCAGGGCATCGCTCCGAGTGAGGCCCGGATCCCCATGGTCTCCGCGCTGACGGGCGAGTGGCTGGCGGGTTCCGAGCTGGACCCGGCGTACTGGTACGCGTCGCTGCGGGAGACCGTCGAGTTCGAGCGGGCGGTTCGTCTGCTGGGTGAGTCCGGGCACGGTGTGTTCCTGGAGGTGTCGCCGCATCCGGTGCTGACGCCGGCGATCGGTGACGCCCTGGAGGCGCTGTCCCCGGTCGTCGTGGGCACGCTGCGACGGGAGGAAGGCGGCGCCCAGCGTCTGCTGACCTCGTTCGCCGAGGTGTACGCGCAGGGTCTCCCGGTCGACTGGGCCGCCGTACTCGGCCGCGGTTCGACGGTGGACCTGCCCACCTACGCCTTCCGGCACCGCCACTACTGGCCGGAGGCGGACCGCAAGCGCGCGGACGTCACGGTGGCCACCGGTGCGGAGGCGGGCTTCTGGAGCGCCGTGGAGAGCGGTGATGTCACCGCGCTCGCCGGTCTGCTCGGGGTGGACCCGGCGGATGCCGCGCTGGGTGCGCTGACCGACTGGCGGCGCCGCGAGCGGGCCGGCTCGGCGGTCGCGGACTGGCGGTACCGGGTGTCGTGGGCGCCGGTGGGCGAGTCCGGCGCGGTGCTGACCGGGACCTGGCTGCTGGTCGGGGACAGCACCGACGCGGCTGCGGTCGCGGAGGCGCTGGACCTTCCGGGTGCGCGGGTCGTCCGCTCGACTCCGGACGGTGTCGCCGCTGCGGTGGCCGCGCACTCCGACCTGCGGGGTGTGGTCTCGCTGCTGGCCCTGGAGGAGACGCCGGAGGAAGCGTTCCCGCTGGTTCCGGGCGGTCTGGCCGCGACGGTCGCACTGGTTCAGGAGCTTGGCCGGCTCGGTGTGTCCGCCCCGCTGTGGGTGGTCACGCGGGGTGCGGTGGGTGCGGTCGCGGGTGATGCGGTGCGGCCGGTGCAGGCGCAGGTCTGGGGTCTGGGAGCCGTGGCGGCGCTGGAGTTGGCGGGCCGCTGGGGCGGGCTGATCGACTTGCCGGCCGCCGTGGACGCCCGCGTCGGTGCGCGGCTGGCGTCCGTCCTGGTCGGCGATGAGGACCAGGTGGCGGTGCGTGCGGGCGGTGTGCTGGCGCGGCGGTTGGTGCGCGCAGGCCGTCCGGTCGTCCGCGAGGCGTGGTCGCCGCGTGGGTCGGTCCTGGTGACGGGTGGCACGAGCGGCGTCGGTGCGATCACCGCCCAGTGGGTGGCGGATCGTGGTGCCTCGCGGGTCGTCCTGACGTCCCGCTCGGGCCCGGGTGCCGCCGGTGTGGCGGAGTTGGCGGCCTCGATCGCGGCTCGCGGTGCGGCAGTTGAGGTGGTGGCGTGTGACATCGCCGACCGTGCCTCCGTGGCGGAGGTCCTGGACCGTATCGATGCGGCGGGCCCGGTGTTGTCGTCGGTGGTCCACTCGGCGGGTGTCGGTGACCGTAGGCCGGTCGAGGAGATCGAGCCCTCGGACCTGTCCTGGCTGCTGTCGGCGAAGGTCGGCGGCGCCATGGTGCTGGACGAGTTGACGGCGGGTCGGGATCTGGACGCGTTCGTGCTGTTCTCGTCGGGCGCGGGTGTGTGGGGCAGCGGTGGCCTGGGTGGCTACGCGGCGGCGAACGCGCACCTGGACGCGTTGGTCGAGGATCGCAGGGCCCGGGGCCTGGTGGCTTCTTCGGTCGCCTGGGGCCTGTGGGCCGGTGTCGGGATGGCCGCGAGCTCCGGTGGTGAGCGGTTGCGTGAGTTCGGCATGGAGGGCATCGACGGACGCCGGGGCATGCTGGCCTTGGGCCAGGTCCTGGACGCGGGCGAGGGCGCGATGGTGGTGGCCGGCTTCGACTGGCCGCAGTTCGTGCCGACTTATACCCTTCACCGGGCCAGCCGTCTGCTGGCGGACCTCCCCGAGGTTCGGGAGGCCCTGGCCGCCGAGGCCGGTACCACCACGACCGAGGAAGTCAGCGAGTGGGCGGGCCGGTTGGCCGGAATGCCGGCCGCTGAACAGCGCCAGGTCCTGACCGACCTGGTGCGCGGTCACGCGGCCGCCGTCCTCGGCTACGACTCGGCGGACGACGTGCTGCCGCAACGCGCCTTCAAGGAGCTGGGCTTCGACTCCGTCGGAGCGGTCGAGCTGCGGAACCGCCTCTCGAAGGCGCTCGGTATCCGACTGCCCTCCACGATGGTCTTCGACCACCCGAACGCCACCGCCCTCGCGGAGCAGATCCTGCGCGAGTTCATGCCGGAGCAGGCCGCTCCGGAGGGTGACGCCGACGAGCCGGCCCTCAGGGAGGCCATCTCGGCGATCCCGCTGGCCCGCATCCGGCAGGCTGGCCTGCTGGACCTGCTGCTGCAACTCGCCGACCCGGCCCAGGACAACGGCGCGGACAGTCGGACGGACACGGAGTCCATCGACGGCATGGACGCCGAAGACCTCATTCGCATAGCCCTCGATGGCAAAGACTCCTGACGCCCTCGTTGATTCGGAGCACATGATCATGGAAACGACCAACGACAGGCTCGTCGAAGCACTTCGCACCTCCCTCAAGGAAGCCGAGCGGCTCCGGCAGCAGAACAGCGCGCTCCTTGCGGCGTCGAGCGAGCCGATCGCGATCGTGGGTGCGGGCTGCCGGTTCCCGGG
This sequence comes from Kitasatospora sp. NPDC056800, assembly GCF_042789775.1. Classification (NCBI taxonomy): domain Bacteria; kingdom Bacillati; phylum Actinomycetota; class Actinomycetes; order Kitasatosporales; family Streptomycetaceae; genus Kitasatospora; species Kitasatospora sp. NPDC056800. The sequence goes on from NZ_JBHUAL010000012.1 coordinate 44,354, forward strand.
CGGTGTGACGGGTCCCGAGGAGTTCTGGGACCTGGTGGCCGGCGGTGTCGACGCGGTGGGCGCCTTCCCCGCCGATCGCGGCTGGGAGGCCTTCGAGGAGGCGTTCGGCCGAGGGCAGACGTACCGGCGACAGGGCGGATTCGTCTACGACGCGACCGAGTTCGACGCGGGGTTCTTCGGAATCAGCCCGCGCGAGGCGCTGGCCATGGATCCGCAGCAGCGGCTGCTGCTGGAGACCTCCTGGGAGGCGATCGAGCACGGCGGGATCGACCCGAAGTCGCTGCACGGGTCGATGACCGGTGTGTTCATCGGAGCGAACACGTCGGGGTACAGCTCGGTGCTGCCCGTCGAGGACGAGAGCCTGGACGGCTACCGGCTGATCGGCGCGGTGTCGGCGGTCGCCTCGGGCCGGATCTCGTACTGCCTGGGTCTGACCGGTCCGGCGGTGACGGTGGACACGGCGTGCTCGTCGTCGCTGGTGGCGATGCACCAGGCGATCCTGGCGCTGCGGGCCGGCGAGTGCTCGATGGCGCTGGCCGGTGGCGTGGCGGTGATGGTGTCGCCGGGTGCGTTCATGGAGTTCGGGCGTCAGGGCGGTATGGCGTCCAGTGGCCGGTCGAAGGCGTTCTCGGAGGAGGCCGACGGGATCGGCTGGGGTGAGGGTGCGGGCATGGTGCTGCTGGAGCGCCTGTCGGACGCCCGGCGCAACGGGCACCAGGTGCTGGCGGTGATCCGTGGGAGCGCGGCCAACCAGGACGGCGCGTCGAACGGTCTGGCGGCGCCGAACGGGCCTTCGCAGCGGCGGGTGATCCGTGCGGCGCTGGCGAACGCGCAGCTGTCGGCGGCGGACGTGGACGTGGTCGAGGCGCACGGGACGGGCACGACGCTGGGCGACCCGATCGAGGCGCAGGCGCTGCTGGCCACCTACGGGCAGGCCGAGGACCGCGCCGCCGACCGGCCGCTCTGGCTGGGGTCGGTGAAGTCCAACATCGGGCACTCGCAGTGCGCGGCCGGTGTGGCCGGTGTGATCAAGATGGTGATGGCGCTGCGGCACGAGGTGCTGCCGAGGACGCTGTTCGCCGAGGAGCCGTCCTCGCACGTGGACTGGACGTCCGGGAACGTGCGGCTGCTCCAGGAACCGGTGGCGTGGCCGGCGGGCGAGCGGCCGCGTCGGGCGGGTGTGTCGGCGTTCGGTGTGAGCGGGACGAACGTCCACCTGATCGTGGAGGAGGCCCCGGCGGCCGTCGAACCCGAGGCGCGGGAGGCCCGGGTGCTTCCGGTGTTCGCCGGTGGGGCGTCGGCCTGGCCGGTCTCCGGTCAGAGCGCTGCGGCGCTCGCCGGTCAGGCGGGCCGACTGCGTGAACACGTCGCGGAGCGGCCGGAGTTGTCGGTTGGCGATGTCGCGTGGTCGCTCGCGATGACGCGTGCGGCGCTGGAGCGCCGGGCCGTCGTGCTCGGCGCGGACCGGGATGAACTGGCGGCGGGGCTGACGGCCGTCGCCACCGGGCAGCCGGCGGCGGGTGTGGTCACGGGGTCGGTGGCGGCCGCCGGTGTGGGGCGGACGGTGTTCGTCTTCCCGGGGCAGGGGAGCCAGTGGGTCGGGATGGGGCGCGAGTTGGCCGAGTCGTCCCCGGTGTTCGCGGCCAAGCTGGCGGAGTGCGCCGAGGCTCTCGCGCCGTACGTGGACTGGCAGTTGGACGACGTTCTGGCGGGCCGGCACGGCTTCGAGGCCGCCGATGTGGTGCAGCCGGCGCTGTGGGCCGTGATGGTCTCGCTCGCCGCCGTCTGGGAGGCGGCGGGCGTCGCACCGGACGCTGTGGTCGGTCACTCGCAGGGTGAGATCGCGGCGGCCGCTGTCGCCGGGATTCTCTCCCTGGACGACGCTGCCAAGGTTGTCGCTCTGCGGAGCAAGACCCTGAAGGCGCTGGCTGGTCGTGGCGGGATGCTGTCGATCGCCGAGCCGGTGGAGGGCGTCCGGGCGAGGATCGCTCCGTACGGTTCCCGCCTGTCGGTTGCGGCGGTGAATGGTCCGTCGGCGACGGTGGTTTCCGGTGACGCGGACGCGCTGCGTGAACTGGCGGACGCCTGTGGGGATTCGCCACGTGCCCGGATGATTCCGGTCGATTACGCCTCGCACAGCGCCCATGTGGACGAGCTGCGCGAGGAGATCCTCGCCGTCCTCCAGGGCATCACGCCGACCGAGGCTCGTATCCCCATGGTGTCGGCGCTGACCGGTGCGTGGCTGTCCGGCCCGGAGCTGGACCCCGCCTACTGGTACGCGTCCCTCCGCGAGACCGTGGAGTTCGACCGCGCCGTGCGGATCCTCGGCGACGCGGGCCACGGAGTGTTCCTGGAGGTGTCCCCGCACCCGGTGCTGACCCCGGCGATCGCCGACAGCCTGGAGGAGCGCTCCCCGGTGGTCGCAGGCACCCTGCGGCGCGACGAGGGCGGCGCGCAGCGCCTGCTGACCTCGCTCGCCGAGGCCTACGTCCAGGGCGCCCCCGTCGACTGGGCGGCGGTGCTCGGCGACGGGACGACCGTCGCACTGCCGACCTACGCCTTCCAGCGGCGCCGCTACTGGCCCGAGGCCCCGGCGGTGGAGCGCGCCAAGCTGTCGGTGGACGACTGGCGCTACCGCATCACCTGGCAGCCGTCCGCCGCGAGCGGCCCGGCGGACCTGTCCGGCACCTGGCTGGTCGTCGGCGACGCCCCCGACGCGGCGACGGTCGCCGAGGCGCTGGCCGGTCAGGGTGCCGAGGTCGTGACGGCCGCCGGCCCGGAGCAGCTTGGCGCGGTGCCGGCCGAGGGCGTGGCCGGTGTGGTGTCGCTGCTGGCCCTGGACGAGACGCCGCTCGCCGAGCACCCGTTGGTTCAGCGCGGGCTGGCGGAGACCGTCGAGCTGGTGCAGGCGTTGGGCCGGGCCGGGGTCACGGCTCCGCTGTGGGTGCTGACCCGCGGCGCGGTGGCCGTCGGCCCGGACGAGGTGACGACGAGCCCGGTACAGACCCAGGTCTGGGGTCTCGGCCGCACGGTCGGCCTGGAGCACGCGGACCGCTGGGGCGGTCTGGTCGACCTGCCGCCGGTGGTGGACGCCGATGCGGCCGCTCGTCTGGTCGGCGTGTTCGCCGACGGCAGCGAGGACCAGGTTGCGGTGCGGCCGTCGGGTGTCTTCCTGCGCCGGCTGGTACGCGCTGAGGCCCGGCGCGTGGAGTCGGAGGACTGGTCGCCGCGCGGCACCGTCCTGCTGACCGGCGGCTCGGGTGCGATCGGCGTCGTCCTCGGTCCGTGGCTTGCGGAACACGGTGCGCCGAGGGTCGTTCTGACCTCCCGCTCCGGCCCGTCGGCGCACGGCGTGGCGGCGCTCGCGGCCACGCTGGCGCAGGCTGGTTCGGCCGTCGAGGTCGTGTCGTGCGACCTGTCGGTGCGCGAGCAGGTGACCGGCATGGTGACGTGGATCGAGGCCTCCGGCCCCGGCTTGTCTACCGTCCTGCACTCGGCGAACACCCCGTTCCTCGCACGGCTGGAGGACACCGACCGCGACGGGCTCGCCCTGGCGGTCGGCGCGAAGGCGGCCGGCGCCGTCCACCTGGACGAGGCGACGGCGGACCTGGGCATCGACGAGTTCGTGATGTTCTCGTCGATCTCGGCGACCTGGGGCAGCAACGACCACGCCGCGTACGCGGCGGGCAACTCCTTCCTGGACGGGCTCGCCGAGGACCGTCGGGCCCGTGGCCTGCCCGGGACCTCGATCGCGTGGGGTGTCTGGAACACCCGCGACTGGGACGCCGTGGACGCGGCGATGGACCAGGCGCCCGGTCGCGTCACCCCGCACCGGCTGCTGCGGCAGGGCATGAACTTCCTCGACACCCAGCGGGCGCTGACCGCGCTCGCCGAGGTCCTCGCGGACGACGAGACCTTCATCGCGGTCGCGGACGTCGAGTGGGAGAAGTTCGCACCGGTCTTCACGGCCGCCCGCCCGCGCCCGCTGCTGGACACCATCCCCGAGGCCCAGGAGGACACCGCCCCTCGTACGGTCGACGAGCAGCGCGGCGAGTTCGCCGCGCGCCTGGCGGGCCTGTCGGTGGCCGAGCGGCGCCGGACCGTCGTGGAACTGGTCCGGGCCCAGGCCGCCGCGGTGCTGGGCCACGACTCCGTGGACGAGATCGTCGCCAGCCGGGCGTTCCGGGAGCTGGGCTTCGACTCGCTGACCGCCGTCGAGCTCCGCAACCGTCTCAACGCGGCCGTGGGCGTCCGGCTGCCGTCCACGGTGATCTTCGACCACCCGAGCGCGTCGGCGCTGGCGGACGAGATCCTGGCCGCACTGTTCGGCACGGACGCGGACGAGGGCCAGACCGTGACGGCGGCGGTGGCGGTGTCGACCGATCCGATCGCGATCGTCGGTATGGCCTGCCGTTACCCGGGCGGTGTCCGGACGCCCGAGGAGCTGTGGGACCTCCTGGCGGCGGGCGGGGACGCGATCGGCGCCTTCCCGGCCGACCGCGGCTGGGACGTCGACGCGCTCTTCGACCCGGACCCGGACGCCGAGGGCTCGACCTACGTGGTCGAGGGCGGATTCCTCAGCGGGGCCGCGGAGTTCGACGCCGGGTTCTTCGGCATCAGCCCGCGCGAGGCCCTCGCCATGGACCCGCAGCAGCGGCTCCTGCTGGAGACCTCCTGGGAGGCCGTCGAGCGGGCCGGCATCGACCCGAAGTCGCTGCACGGCTCCGCGACCGGCGTCTTCGTCGGCGCGGCTTCCTCCGGCTACATCGGCGCCGCGAGCGGCGAGGCGGGAGCCCAGGCCCACCTGATCACCGGCAACGCGCTGAGCGTGCTCTCCGGCCGGATCTCGTACTCCCTGGGCCTGGTGGGCCCGGCGGTGACGGTCGACACGGCGTGCTCCTCGTCCCTGGTCGCGCTGCACCAGGCGGTGCAGGCGCTGCGGTCGGGCGAGTGCGACGTCGCCCTCGCCGGCGGTGTGACGGTGATGGCCGACCCCGGCGAGTTCGTCGGCTTCTCGCGCCTGCGGGCGCTCGCCTCCGACGGCCGCTGCAAGGCCTTCGGCGAGGGCGCGGACGGCATGGGCATCGGCGAGGGCGCCGGCATGCTCGTGCTGGAGCGGCTCTCCGAGGCGCAGCGCAAGGGCCGTCGGGTCCTGGGCCTGGTGCGCGGCTGCGCGATCAACCAGGACGGCGCGTCGAACGGTCTCACGGCGCCGAACGGTCCTGCTCAACGGCGGGTCATCCGGGCGGCGTTGGCCAACGCCCGGATCTCGGCGGCGGATGTGGACGTGGTCGAGGCGCACGGGACGGGTACGGAGCTGGGTGACCCGATCGAGGCCGGTGCGCTGCTGGCGACGTACGGCCAGGAGCGGTTCGAGGACCGGCCGTTGTGGCTGGGGTCGGTGAAGTCCAACATCGGGCACGCCCAGCAGGCCGCGGGTGTGGCCGGTGTGATCAAGATGGTGCTGGCACTGCGGGCCGGTGTACTGCCGAAGACCCTGCACGCGGACGAGCCTTCTTCGCACGTCGATTGGGAGACGGGCAACGTCCGGCTGCTCCAGGACGCGGTGCAGTGGCCGGCGGGCGAGCGGCCGCGCCGGGCGGGTGTGTCGGCCTTCGGCATCAGCGGCACCAACGCGCACGTGATCATCGAAGAGGCCCCGGCCGCGATCGACGCGAGCGACCCGGCTCCCGCCCCGGCGGTGGAGAGCGGGGTCCAGGCGTGGGTGGTGTCCGGTCGCAGCGCGACCGCGCTGTCCGGTCAGGCCGGTCGGCTGCGTGAACACGTGCTGGCGCGGCGGGAGTTGTCGGTCGGCGATGTGGCGTGGTCGCTCGCGACGACGCGTGCGGCGCTGGAGCACCGGGCCGTCGTGCTCGGCGGCGAGCGGGTCGAGCTCGCGGCGGGTCTCGCGGCGGTGGCCACGGGGCAGCCGACGGCGGGTGTGGTGACCGGGTCGGTGGCTGCCACGGGGGTGGACCGGACGGTGTTCGTCTTCCCCGGCCAGGGGAGCCAGTGGGTCGGCATGGGTCGCGAGCTGGCCGAGTCGTCCCCTGTCTTCGCCGCGAGGTTGGCGGAGTGTGCCGAGGCTCTCGCGCCTTACGTGGATTGGCAGTTGGACGATGTGCTGGCTGGTCGGCACGGTTTCGAGGCCGCTGACGTCGTGCAGCCGGCGCTGTGGGCTGTGATGGTCTCGCTCGCGGCCGTGTGGCAGGCGGCGGGCGTCGCTCCAGACGCTGTGCTGGGTCACTCGCAGGGTGAGATCGCCGCTGCCGCCGTCGCGGGGATTCTCTCCCTGGAGGACGCCGCCAAGGTGGTGGCTCTGCGGAGCAAGACCCTGAAGGTGCTGGCCGGTCGTGGCGGGATGCTGTCGATCGCGGAGCCGGTGGACGGTGTCCGCGCGCGGATCGCGTCGTACGGCTCTCGCCTGTCGGTCGCGGCGGTGAACGGTCCGTCGGCGACGGTGGTTTCCGGTGACGCCGATGCGCTGCGTGAACTGGCGGACGCCTGTGGGGATTCGCCGCGCGCCCGGATGATCCCGGTGGACTACGCGTCCCACAGCGCCCACGTGGACGAGCTGCGCGAGGAGATCCTCTCGGTTCTCCAGGGCATCGCTCCGAGTGAGGCCCGGATCCCCATGGTTTCCGCGCTGACGGGCGAGTGGCTGTCGGGCTCCGAGCTGGACCCGGCGTACTGGTACGCGTCGCTCCGCGAGACCGTGGAGTTCGACCGCGCCGTGCGGATTCTCGGCGACGCGGGCCACGGCGTGTTCCTGGAGGTCTCGCCGCATCCGGTGCTGACCCCGGCGATCGGCGACGCCCTGGAGGATCGCTCCCCGGTCGTCGTGGGCACCCTGCGGCGCGACGAGGGCGGCGCGCAGCGGTTGCTGACCTCGCTCGCCGAGGCCTATGTGCGGGGGCTCCCCGTCGACTGGGCCGGGCTCCTGGGCGGTGGTTCGACGGTGGATCTGCCGACGTACGCGTTCCAGCACCGTCACTACTGGCCCGAGGCGGTGGCCGAGGTTGCCGAGGGCTCCGTCGTCGACGCCGAGTTCTGGGCGGCGGTCGAGGGCGGGGACGCCGACGGCCTTGCGGCGGCGTTGAACATCGACGGTGACCGGCTGGGTGAGGTGTTGCCGGCGCTGGCCGATTATCGGCGCCGTGGCCTGGCCGGGTCGGCGGTCGCGGACTGGCGGTACCGGGTGTCGTGGGCGCCGGTGGGCGAGTCCGGCGGGGTGTTGACCGGGACGTGGCTGCTGGTCGGGGACGGCAACGATGCGGGCGTCGTGGCGCAGGCGTTGGCGGATCACGGTGCCGATGTCGTCACTGCGGATCGTCCTGACCGGATCGGTCAGACCGTGTCCGCGCTCGGTGATCTGCGGGGTGTGGTGTCGCTGCTGGCGCTGGACGAGTCGCCGGAGGAGGCGGGTCCGTGGGTGTCGCGTGGTGGTGCTGACACGCTCGCGCTGGTCCAGGAGCTTGGGCGGCTCGGTGTGTCCGCTCCGCTGTGGGTGGTCACGCAGGGTGCGGTGCGGGCCGTCGCGGGTGATGCGGTGCGGCCGGTCCAGGCGCAGGTCTGGGGTCTGGGCGCTGTCGCGGCGCTGGAGTTGGCGGGCCGCTGGGGCGGGCTGATCGACTTGCCGGCTGTCGTGGATGCGCGTACGGGTGCGCGGCTGGCGTCCGTCCTGGTCGGGGATGAGGACCAGGTGGCGGTGCGTGCGGGCGGGGTGGTGGCGCGGCGGTTGGTGCGTGCCGGCCGTCCGGTCGTGCGTGAGGCGTGGTCGCCGCGTGGCTCCGTGCTGGTGACGGGCGGTACGAGTGGCGTGGGTGCGATCACCGCCCAGTGGGTGGCGGATCGTGGCGCGGCGCGGGTCGTGCTGACGTCCCGTTCGGGTCCGGGTGCCGCCGGTGTGGCGGAGCTGGCGGCCTCGATCGCGGCTAGCGGGACGGCAGTCGACGTGGTGGCGTGCGACGTCGCCGACCGCGCCTCCGTGGCGGAGGTCCTGGACCGTATCGATGCGACGGGTCCGGCGCTGTCGTCGGTGGTCCACTCGGCCGGGACGGGCGGGCGGACACCGGTGGAGCAGCTGTCGGTGGCCGAGCTGTCGCGACTGCTGTCGGCGAAGGTCGGCGGCGCCATGGTGCTGGACGAGTTGACGGCGGGTCGGGATCTCGACGCGTTCGTGCTGTTCTCGTCGGGCGCGGGTGTGTGGGGCAGCGGCGCTCTGGCTGGCTATGCGGCGGCGAACGCGCACCTGGACGCGTTGGTGGAGGACCGCCGCTCTCGTGGTCTGGTGGCTTCTTCGGTCGCGTGGGGCCTGTGGGCCGGCGTCGGCATGGCGGCCGGCTCGGGTGGCGAGCGGTTGCGTGAGTTCGGTATGGAGGGCATCGACGGGCGTCGGGGCATGCTGGCGCTGGGCCAGGTCCTGGACGCCGGTGAGGGTGCGATGGTGGTGGCCGGCTTCGACTGGCCGCAGTTCGTGCCGACCTATACCCTCTACCGGCCGAGCCGTCTGCTGGCGGACCTGCCCGAGGTCCGTGCGGTCCTGGCCGCCGAGGCCGCCGTCGCCACGACGACCGAGGAAGTCGGCGCGTGGGCAAGCCGGTTGGCCGGGATGCCGGTCGCTGAGCAGCGCCAGGTCCTGACCGACCTGGTCCGGGGCCACGCGGCCGCGGTCCTCGGCCATGACTCGGCGGACGACGTGCTGCCGCAACGCGCGTTCAAGGAGCTGGGCTTCGACTCCGTCGGAGCCGTCGAGCTGCGGAACCGCCTCTCCAAGGAGGTCGGTGTCAAGCTGGCCTCCACGATGGTCTTCGACCACCCGAACGCCACCGCCCTCGCGGACTACGTACGAGGTGAGCTGGTCGGCACCGGCGGAGCGGACGACGGCGATCCGGTGCTGGAGACCCTGGAGCGGCTGGCCGCCGAACTGGACTCCGTCGACGGGGGAGCCGACGCGCGCCAGGACATCACCGAGCGCATGCAGACCCTGCTGTCCCGGTGGATGCGGCGCGGCGCCCCCGGCGCTGGCGCGGAGGACGGTGGCGCCGCCGCCACCCGGCAGACCGTGGCCGGACAGCTCAACGAAGCCTCGGCCGACGAGGTTCTGGACTTCATCAACAAGGAACTGGGGGCGTCGTGATGATCTCCGGTGCTCAGATCAAGACGACGTCGAGGAGGACCCACGATGGCCGATGAGAAGCAGCTGCTCGACGCTTTGAGGAAGCTGGCCGCCGAGCACTTCGAAACCCGTGAGCGGGTCAAGGAGCTGGAGTCCGGCGCCCGCGAGCCGATCGCGATCGTGGGCATGGGGTGCCGGTACCCGGGCGGGGCGGTCGGTCCCGAGGAGTTCTGGAACCTGGTGGCCGACGGTGTCGACGCGGTGGGCGGGTTCCCGTCCGACCGCGGCTGGGAGGCGTTCGACAACCAGGGCGGATACCGCCGGCAGGGCGGATTCGTCTACGACGTGGCCGACTTCGACGCGGGGTTCTTCGGGATCAGTCCGCGTGAGGCGCTGGCGATGGACCCGCAGCAGCGGCTGCTGCTGGAGACCTCGTGGGAGGCGATCGAGCGCGCGGGGATCGACCCGCGGTCGCTGCACGGCTCGGCGACCGGCGTCTTCGTCGGTGCGAGCCACGCCGGTTACGAGGCCAGCCTGCCCGTCGAGGACGCCAGCCTGGACGGCTACCGGCTGATCGGTACGGTGTCGTCCGTGGCGTCGGGCCGGATCTCGTACTGCCTGGGTCTGACCGGTCCGGCGGTGACGGTGGACACGGCCTGCTCGTCCTCGCTGGTGGCGATGCACCAGGCGATCCTGGCGCTGCGGGCCGGTGAGTGCTCGATGGCGCTGGCCGGCGGTGTCGCGGTGATGGTGTCGCCGGGTGCGTTCATGGAGTTCGGGCGTCAGGGCGGTATGGCGTCCAGCGGCCGGTCGAAGGCGTTCTCGGAGGAGGCCGACGGGATCGGCTGGGGCGAGGGCGCGGGCATGGTGCTGTTGGAGCGCCTGTCCGACGCCCGGCGCAACGGGCACCAGGTACTGGCGGTGATCCGTGGCAGTGCGGCCAACCAGGACGGTGCGTCGAACGGCCTGTCCGCGCCGAACGGTCCCTCGCAGCGGCGGGTGATCCGCGCGGCGCTGGCCAACGCGCAGCTGTCGCCCTCCGACGTGGACGCGGTGGAGGCCCACGGCACGGGTACGACGCTGGGCGACCCGATCGAGGCGGGCGCGCTGCTGGCGACGTACGGCCAGGAGCGTTACGAGGAGCGGCCGTTGTGGCTGGGGTCGGTGAAGTCCAACATCGGGCACTCGCAGTGCGCGGCCGGTGTGGCGGGTGTGATCAAGATGGTGATGGCGCTGCGGCACGAGGTGCTGCCGAGGACGCTGTTCGCCGAGGAGCCGTCCTCGCACGTGGACTGGACGTCCGGGAACGTGCGGCTGCTCCAGGAACCGGTGGCGTGGCCGGCGGGCGAGCGGCCGCGTCGGGCGGGTGTGTCGGCGTTCGGTGTGAGCGGGACGAACGTCCACCTGATCGTGGAGGAGGCCCCGGCGGCCGTCGAGGCGGCGGCTGAGCCGGCGGGCCAGGAGAGCCCGGTGCTCACCGGGGCGGCGGGTGTAGCCTGGCCGGTCTCCGGTCGCAGCGTGGCGGCGCTGGCCGGTCAGGCGGGTCGGCTGCGTGAACACGTCGCGGAGCGGCCGGAGTTGTCGGTCCGCGATGTGGCGTGGTCGCTCGCGACGACGCGTGCGGCACTGGAGCACCGGGCGGTCGTGCTCGGCGCGGACCGGGATGAGCTGGCGGCGGGGCTGACGGCTGTCGCCACCGGGCAGCCGGCGGCGGGTGTGGTCACGGGGTCGGTGGCGGCCGCCGGGGTGGGGCGGACGGTGTTCGTCTTCCCCGGCCAGGGCAGTCAGTGGGTCGGCATGGGGCGTGAGCTGGCGGAGTCTTCGCCGGTGTTCGCGGCTCGGCTGGCGGAGTGCGCTGCGGCTCTGGCGCCTTATGTGGACTGGCAGTTGGACGATGTTCTGGCTGGTCGGCACGGTTTCGAAGCCGCTGACGTCGTGCAGCCGGCGCTGTGGGCGGTGATGGTCTCGCTCGCGGCGGTGTGGGAGGCGGCCGGTGTCGCTCCCGATGCCGTGGTCGGTCACTCGCAGGGTGAGATTGCCGCTGCGGCCGTCGCGGGGATTCTCTCCTTGGACGACGCCGCCAAGGTCGTCGCTCTGCGGAGCAAGACCCTGAAGGCCCTTGCTGGTCGTGGTGGGATGCTGTCGATTGCCGAGCCGGTGGCGGGTGTGCGCGCGCGGATCGCTTCGTACGGTTCCAGGTTGTCCGTCGCGGCCGTGAACGGTCCGTCGGCGACGGTGGTTTCCGGTGACGCCGACGCGCTGCGTGAACTCGCCGAGGTATGCGGGGATTCGCCGCGTGCCCGGATGATCCCGGTGGACTACGCGTCCCACAGCGCGCACGTGGACGAGCTGCGCGAGGAGATCCTGACCGTCCTCGACGGGATCCGGCCTCGTGAGGCGCAGGTCCCGATGATCTCCGCGCTGACCGGTGCATGGCTCGCGGGCCCCGAGCTGGACCCGGCCTACTGGTACGCGTCGCTTCGCGAGACCGTGGAGTTCGACCGTGCCGTGCGGATCCTCGGCGACGCGGGCCACGGCGTGTTCCTGGAGGTGTCGCCGCACCCGGTGCTGACCCCGGCGATCGGTGACAGCCTGGAGGACCGTTCCCCGGTGGTCGCAGGCACCTTGCGGCGCGAGGAGGGCGGCGCGCAGCGCCTGCTGACCTCGCTCGCCGAGGCGTACGTCCAGGGCGCCCCCGTCGACTGGGCGTCGGTGCTCGGCGGCGGTACGACCGTCGCGCTGCCGACCTACGCCTTCCAGCGGCGCCGCTACTGGCCCGAGGCCCCGGCGGTGGAGCGCGCGAAGCTGTCGGTGGACGACTGGCGCTACCGCATCACCTGGCAGCCCTCTGCCGCGAGCGGCCCGGCGGACCTGTCCGGCGCCTGGCTGCTGGTCGGCGACACCCCCGACGCGGCCACGATCGCCGAGGCGCTGACGGCGCGTGGCGCCGAGGCGGTGCGGACGACGCTCGCGGGCCTCGACGAGGCCATCGCAGGAGCGGGCGGGGACGTGCGCGGTGTGGTGTCGCTCCTGGCGCTCGACGAGTCGCCGGACGCCGAGTTCGCGTGGCTGTCCCGGGGCAGCGCCGACACCCTCGACCTGGTCCAGAGGTTGGGCCGGGCCGGGACCACCGCTCCCCTCTGGGTGCTGACCCGTGGCGCGGTGCAGGTCGCCGCCGACGAGGTGACGACCAGCCCGGTGCAGACCCAGGTCTGGGGTCTCGGTCGTACGGTCGGCCTGGAGCACGCGGACCGTTGGGGCGGTCTGGTCGACCTGCCGCCGGTGCTGGACGCCGATGCGGCCGCTCGTCTGGTCGGCGTCCTCGCGGACGGCAGTGAGGACCAGGTCGCCGTACGGCCGTCGGGTGTGTTCCTGCGCCGCCTGGTGCGGGCCGAGGCCCGTCGCGTCGAGTCGGAGGACTGGTCCCCGCGCGGCACCGTCCTGCTGACCGGCGGCACCGGCTCGATCGGCGTCTGCATCGGCCCCTGGCTTGCCGAGCACCGCGCGCCGAGGGTGGTTCTGACCTCCCGCTCCGGCCCGTCGGCGCACGGCGTGGCGGCGCTGGCCGCCGCCGTGGCGAACGGCGGCTCGGCCGTCGAGGTCGTGTCGTGCGACCTGACGGAGCGTGCGCAGGTCACGGCGATGGTGGCGTGGATCGAGAACACCGGTCCCGGCCTCTCCACCGTCCTGCACTCCGCCAACGCGCCGATCCTGGCCCGGGTGGAGGACACCAGCCGGGAGGAGCTGGCCGTCGCGGTCGGCGCGAAGGCGGCCGGCGCCGTCCACCTGGACGAGGCGACGGCCGACCTGGGCATCGACGAGTTCGTCCTCTTCTCGTCGATCTCGGCGACCTGGGGCAGCAACGACCACGCCGCCTACGCCGCCGGCAACTCCTTCCTGGACGGGCTTGCCGAGGACCGTCGGGCCCGCGGCCTGCCCGGGACCTCGATCGCGTGGGGCGTCTGGAACACCCGCGACTGGGACGCCGTCGACGCGGCGATGGACCAGGCGCCCGGCCGCGTCACCCCGCACCGCCTGCTGCGGCAGGGCATGAACTTCCTGGACACCCAGCGGGCGCTGACCGCGCTCGGCGAGATCCTGGCCGACGACGAGACCTTCATCGCCCTCGCGGACGTCGAGTGGGAGAAGTTCGCGCCGGTCTTCACGGCCGCGCGGCCTCGCCCGCTGCTGGACACCATTCCGGAGGCCCAGGAGGACACGACGGTCCGTCGTGACGAGGACGGGCGTGGTGACTTCGAGCTCCAGCTGGCCGGCCTGTCGGCGGCCGAGCGGCGCCGGACGGTCACCGAACTGGTGCGGACGCACGCGGCCGCGGTGCTGGGCCACGAGTCGGTGGACGAGATCGTGGCGAGCCGGGCGTTCCGGGAGCTGGGCTTCGACTCGCTGACCGCCGTCGAGCTCCGCAACCGCCTGAACACCGCGTGCGGCCTGCGGCTGCCGTCCACGGTGATCTTCGACCACCCGAGCGCCTCGGCGCTGGCGGACGAGATCCTGGCCGCGCTGTTCGGCACGGACGCGGACGAGGGCCAGGCCGTGACGGCGGCGGCGGTGTCGACCGATCCGATCGCGATCGTCGGTATGGCCTGCCGCTACCCCGGTGGTGTCCGGACTCCCGAGGAGTTGTGGGACCTCCTGGTCGCGGGCGGGGACGCGATCGGCGCGTTCCCGGCCGATCGCGGCTGGGACATCGAGGCGCTGTTCGACCCGGACCCGGACGCCGAGGGCTCGACCTACGTCGTGGAGGGCGGATTCCTCAGCGGGGCCGCGGAGTTCGACGCCGGGTTCTTCGGGATCAGCCCGCGCGAGGCGATGGCCATGGACCCGCAGCAGCGCCTGCTGCTGGAGACCTCCTGGGAGGCGGTCGAGCGGGCCGGCATCGACCCGAAGTCGCTGCACGGCTCGGCGACCGGCGTGTTCATCGGTGCGGCGTCGTCGGGCTACATCGCGACGGGCGCCACCGTCCCGGGCGCCGAGGCGCACCTGATCACCGGGAACGCGCTGAGCGTGCTCTCCGGCCGGGTGTCGTACACGCTGGGCCTGAACGGGCCCGCGGTGACCGTCGACACGGCATGCTCGTCCTCCCTGGTCGCGCTGCACCAGGCGGGCCAGGCCCTGCGGTCGGGCGAGTGCTCGATGGCGCTGGCCGGCGGCGTGACGGTGATCGCCGACCCGGCCGAGTTCGTCGGCTTCTCGCGCCTGCGGGCGCTCGCCTCCGACGGCCGCTGCAAGGCCTTCGGCGAGGGCGCCGACGGCATGGGCATCGGCGAGGGCGCGGGCATGCTCGTGCTGGAGCGCCTCTCGGACGCCCGCCGCAACGGCCACCAGGTGCTCGGCGTTCTCCGGGGGAGCGCCGTCAACCAGGACGGCGCCTCCAACGGCCTGTCCGCCCCCAACGGCCCGGCCCAACGGCGGGTCATCCGGGCGGCGTTGGCGAGTGCGCAGCTGTCGGCGGCGGACGTGGACGTGGTCGAGGCGCACGGGACGGGTACGGAGCTGGGTGACCCGATCGAGGCGGGTGCGCTGCTGGCGACGTACGGCCAGGAGCGGTTCGAGGACCGGCCGTTGTGGCTGGGCTCGGTGAAGTCGAACATCGGGCACGCTCAGCAGGCTGCCGGTGTGGCCGGTGTGATCAAGATGGTGCTGGCGTTGCGGGCCGGGGTGCTGCCGAAGACCCTGCACGCGGATGAGCCGTCCTCGCACGTCGATTGGGAGACGGGCAACGTCCGTCTGCTCCAGGACGCGGTGCAGTGGCCGGCGGGCGAGCGGCCGCGCCGGGCGGGTGTGTCCGCCTTCGGCATCAGCGGCACCAACGTCCACCTGATCGTGGAGGAGGCCCCGGCGGCCGTCGAGGCGGCGGCTGGGCCGGCGGGCCAGGAGAACCCGGTACTCACCGGGGCGGCAGGCGTGGCCTGGCCGGTCTCCGGTCGTGGCGCGACCGCGCTGGCGGGCCAGGCGGGTCGGCTGCGCGAGTACGTGCTGGCGCGGCCGGAGCTGCCGGTGGGCGACGTCGCGTGGTCGCTGGCCACGACGCGATCGGTGTTCGAGCAGCGTGCGGTCGTGCTGGGCGGCGAGCGGGGCGAGCTGGCGGCGGGTCTTGCGGCGGTGGCCACGGGGCAGCCGGCGGCGGGCGTGGTGACCGGTTCGGTGGCGGCCGCTGGGGTGGGGCGGACGGTGTTCGTCTTCCCCGGTCAGGGCAGTCAGTGGGTCGGGATGGGTCGCGAGCTGGCGGAGGCCTCGCCGGTGTTCGCGGCGCGGCTGGCCGAGTGTGCTGCGGCTCTGGCGCCTTATGTGGATTGGCAGTTGGACGACGTTCTGGCGGGCCGGCACGGCTTTGAGGCTGCTGACGTGGTGCAGCCGGCGCTGTGGGCGGTGATGGTGTCGCTCGCTGCGGTCTGGGAGGCGGCGGGTGTCGCTCCGGACGCTGTGGTGGGTCACTCGCAGGGTGAGATCGCTGCCGCCGCTGTGGCCGGGATCCTGTCGCTGGAGGACGCGGCGAAGGTCGTCGTTCTGCGGAGCAAGACCCTGAAGGCGCTGGCGGGTCGTGGCGGGATGCTGTCGATCGCGGAGCCGGTGGACGGTGTCCGGGCGCGGATCGCCCCGTACGGTTCCCGGTTGTCGGTTGCGGCGGTGAACGGTCCGTCGGCGACGGTGGTCTCCGGTGACGCGGATGCGCTGCGCGAACTCGCCGAGGCATGCGGGGATTCGCCGCGTGCCCGGATGATCCCGGTGGACTACGCCTCGCACAGCGCCCACGTGGACGAGCTGCGCGAGGAGATTCTCTCCGTGCTCCAGGGCATCGCGCCGACCGAGGCTCGTATCCCCATGGTGTCGGCGCTGACCGGCGCGTGGCTGTCCGGCCCCGAACTGGACCCCGACTACTGGTACGCGTCCCTGCGCGAGACCGTGGAGTTCGACCGCGCCGTACGGATCCTCGGCGACGCGGGACACGGCGTGTTCCTGGAGGTCTCGCCGCACCCGGTGCTGACCCCGGCGATCGGCGACGCCCTGGAGGCGCTGTCCCCGGTCGTGGTCGGTACCCTGCGACGCGACGAGGGCGGCGCGCAGCGCCTGTTGACCTCGCTCGCCGAGGCGTACGTCCAGGGCGCCCCCGTCGACTGGGCGGCGGTGACGGCCGGCGGTACGACCGTCGCGCTGCCGACCTACGCGTTCCAGCACCGCCACTACTGGCCCGCCTTGGACGGCCGCCGTTCCGAAGTGGGCGAGGCCACCGGTGCGGAGGCGGGCTTCTGGAGCGCCGTGGAGAGTGGTGATGTCACGGCTCTCGCCGATCTGCTCGGGGTGGACCCGGCGGATGCCGCGCTGGGTGCGCTGACCGACTGGCGGCGCCGTGAGCGGGCCGGCTCGGCGGTTGCCGATTGGCGGTACCGGGTGTCGTGGGCGCCGGTGGGCGAGTCCAACGGGGTCCTGGCCGGGACCTGGCTGCTGGTCGGGGACGGCACCGACGCGGCTGCGGTCGCGGAGGCGCTGGACCTTCCGGGTGCGCGGGTCGTCCGCTCGACTCCGGACGGTGTCGCCGCTGCGGTGGCCGCGCACTCCGACCTGCGGGGTGTGGTCTCGCTGCTGGCGCTGGACGAGTCGCCGGAGGAAGCGTTCCCGCTGGTTCCCGGCGGTCTCGCCGCGACGGTCGCGCTGGTTCAGGAGCTTGGCCGGCTCGGTGTGTCCGCCCCGCTGTGGGTGGTCACGCGGGGTGCGGTGGGTGCGGTCGCGGGTGATGCGGTGCGGCCGGTCCAGGCGCAGCTGTGGGGTCTGGGTGCCGTCGCGGCGCTGGAGTTGGCGGGCCGCTGGGGCGGCCTGATCGACCTGCCGACAACGGTGGACGCGCGTACGGGTGCGCGGCTGGCGTCCGTCCTGGTCGGCGATGAGGACCAGGTGGCGGTGCGTGCGGGCGGTGTGCTGGCGCGGCGGTTGGTGCGCGCAGGCCGTCCGGTCGTCCGTGAGGCGTGGTCGCCGCGCGGTTCGGTGCTGGTGACGGGTGGCACGAGCGGCGTGGGTGCGATCACCGCCCAGTGGGTGGCGGATCGTGGCGCGGCGCGGGTCGTGCTGACGTCCCGTTCGGGTCCGGGTGCCGCCGGTGTGGCGGAGCTGGCGGCCTCGATCGCAGCTCGCGGGACGGCAGTCGACGTGGTGTCGTGTGACATCGCCGACCGCGCCTCCGTGGCGGAGATCCTGGACCGTATCGACGCGACGGGTCCGGCGCTGTCGTCGGTGGTCCACTCGGCCGGGACGGGCGGGCGGACACCGGTGGAGCAGCTGTCGGTGGCCGAGCTGTCGCGGCTGCTGTCGGCGAAGGTCGGCGGCGCCATGGTGCTGGACGAGTTGACGGCGGGTCGGGATCTCGACGCGTTCGTGCTGTTCTCGTCGGGCGCGGGCGTGTGGGGCAGCGGCGCTCTGGCTGGCTATGCGGCGGCGAACGCGCACCTGGACGCGTTGGTGGAGGACCGCCGTTCCCGTGGCCTGGTGGCTTCTTCGGTCGCGTGGGGCCTGTGGGCCGGCGTCGGCATGGCGGCCGGCTCGGGTGGCGACCGGTTGCGCGAGTTCGGCATGGAGGGCATCGACGGACGTCGGGGCATGCTGGCCTTGGGCCAGGTCCTGGACGCCGGCGAGGGTGCGATGGTGGTGGCCGGCTTCGACTGGCCGCAGTTCGTGCCGACCTACACCCTGCACCGGCCGAGCCGGCTGCTGGCGGACCTGCCCGACGTCCGTGCGGTCCTGGCCGCCGAGGCTGCCGTCGAGTCCACCACCGAGGAAGTCGGCGCGTGGGCAAGCCGGTTGGCCGGGATGCCGGCCGCTGAGCAGCGCCAGGTCCTGACCGACCTGGTGCGCGGTCACGCGGCGGCCGTCCTCGGCCACGAGTCGGCGGACGACGTGCTGCCGCAACGGGCCTTCAAGGAGCTGGGCTTCGACTCCGTCGGAGCGGTCGAGCTGCGGAACCGCCTCTCCAAGGAGGTCGGTGTCAAGCTGGCCTCCACGATGGTCTTCGACCACCCGAACGCCACCGCCCTCGCGGACTACCTGCGGGGCGAACTCGTCGGCACCGGCGGCCAGACGGCCCAGGCCGACGGCGCGGTCCAGGTCGTGGCCGCGGCGATCGGCGAGCCGATCGCGATCGTCGGCATGGGCTGCCGGTACCCGGGCGGTGTGACGGGGCCCGACCAGTTCTGGGACCTGCTCGTCGCGGGGACCGACACGATCAGCGAATTCCCGACCGACCGAGGCTGGGAAGCCGTCGAGGAGGGCTTCGGCCAGCGGCAGGCGTACCGCCGACAGGGCGGATTCGTCTACGACGTGGCCGACTTCGACGCGGGGTTCTTCGGGATCAGTCCGCGTGAGGCGCTGGCGATGGACCCGCAGCAGCGGCTGCTGCTGGAGACGTCCTGGGAGGCGATCGAGCGCGCGGGGATCGACCCGAAGTCGCTGCACGGCTCGGCGACCGGCGTCTTCGTCGGTGCGAGCCACGCCGGCTACGACGCGAGCCTGCCGGCCGACGACCGGAGCCTGGACGGCTACCGGCTGATCGGTACGGTGTCCGCCGTCGCCTCGGGCCGGATCTCGTACTGCCTGGGCCTGACCGGCCCCGCCATCACGGTGGACACGGCCTGCTCGTCCTCCCTGGTGGCGATGCACCAGGCGATGCTCGCCCTGCGGTCGGGCGAGTGCTCGATGGCGCTGGCCGGCGGTGTCGCGGTGATGGTCTCGCCCGGCGCGTTCATGGAGTTCGGCAGCCAGGGCGGCATGGCCTCCAGCGGCCGGTCGAAGGCGTTCTCGGAAGAGGCCGACGGCATCGGCTGGGGCGAGGGCGCGGGCATGGTGCTGCTGGAGCGTCTCTCGGACGCCCGGCGCAACGGCCACCAGGTGCTGGCGGTGATCCGCGGGAGCGCGGCGAACCAGGACGGCGCGTCCAACGGTCTGGCGGCGCCCAACGGCCCCTCGCAGCGGCGGGTGATCCGCGCGGCGCTGGCCAACGCCCAGCTGTCGCCCTCCGACGTCGACGCGGTGGAGGCCCACGGCACCGGCACCTCGCTCGGTGACCCGATCGAGGCGGGCGCGCTGCTGGCGACGTACGGCCAGGAGCGTTACGAGGACCGGCCGTTGTGGCTGGGATCGGTGAAGTCCAACATCGGCCACACCCAGTGCGCCGCCGGCGTCACCGGCGTGATCAAGATGGTGATGGCGCTGCGAAACGGTATGCTGCCGAAGACCCTGCACGCGGACCAGCCGTCGACCCACGTGGAGTGGGAGACGGGCAACGTCCGTCTGCTCCAGGACGCGGTGCGGTGGCCGGCGGGCGAGCGGCCGCGCCGTGCGGGGGTGTCGGCCTTCGGCGTGAGCGGCACCAACGTCCACCTCATCCTGGAGGAGGCGCCCGACGCCGAAGCCGAGGAGCTGGAAGCCGAGGCGCTTCCGGTGCTCGCCGGTGGGACGTCGGCCTGGCCGGTCTCCGGCCAGAGCGCTGCGGCGCTCGCGGGGCAGGCGGGTCGACTGCGTGAACACGTGCTGGCGCGGCCGGAGTTGCCGGTCGGCGACGTCGCGTGGTCGCTCGCGACGACGCGTGCGGCGCTGGAGCACCGGGCCGTGGTGCTCGGTGGCGAGCGGAGCGAGATCGCTGAGCGTCTGGCGGCGGTGGCGACGAAGCAGCCGGCGTCCGGTGTGGTGACCGGTTCGGTGGCTCCTGGCGGGGTGGGGCGGACGGTGTTCGTCTTCCCGGGGCAGGGGAGCCAGTGGGTCGGCATGGGGCGTGAGTTGGCCGAGTCGTCGCCGGTCTTCGCGGCGCGGCTGGCCGAGTGTGCTGCGGCTCTGGCGCCTTATGTGGACTGGCAGTTGGACGATGTCCTGGCGGGCCGGCACGGCTTTGAGGCCGCCGATGTCGTGCAGCCGGCGCTGTGGGCGGTGATGGTGTCGCTCGCCGCTGTGTGGGAGGCGGCGGGTGTCGCTCCGGACGCGGTGCTGGGTCACTCGCAGGGTGAGATCGCCGCTGCGGCCGTCGCGGGGATCCTCTCCCTGGACGACGCCGCCAAGGTGGTGGCTCTGCGGAGCAAGACCCTGAAGGTGCTGGCCGGTCGTGGCGGGATGCTGTCGATCGCCGAGCCCGTGGACGGCGTGCGCGCGCGGATCGCTCCGTACGGCTCCCGCCTGTCGGTCGCGGCGGTGAACGGCCCGTCGGCGACGGTCGTCTCCGGTGACGCGGACGCGCTGCGCGAACTCGCCGACTCCTGCGGGGAGTCCCCGCGCGCCCGGATGATCCCGGTCGACTATGCGTCGCACAGCGCGCATGTGGACGAGCTGCGCGAGGAGATCCTCTCGGTTCTCCAGGGCATCACGCCGAGTGAGGCCCGGATCCCCATGGTGTCCGCGCTGTCCGGCGCCTGGCTCTCGGGCCCGGAGCTGGACCCCGACTACTGGTACGCGTCCCTGCGCGAGACCGTGGAGTTCGACCGCGCCGTGCGGATCCTCGGCGACGCGGGCCACGGAGTGTTCCTGGAGGTCTCGCCGCACCCGGTGCTGACCCCCGCGATCGCCGACAGCCTGGAAGAGCGCTCCCCGGTGGTCGCAGGCACCCTGCGACGCGACGAGGGCGGCGCGCAGCGCCTGCTGACCTCGCTCGCCGAGGCCTATGTCCAGGGCGCCCCCGTCGATTGGGTGTCGGTGCTCGGCGGCGGTACGACCGTCGCGCTGCCGACCTACGCGTTCCAGCGGCGCCGCTACTGGCCCGAGGCCCCGGCGGTGGAGCGTACGAAGCTGTCGGTGGACGACTGGCGCTACCGGATCACCTGGCAGCCGTCCGCCATCAGCGGTTCGGCGGTCCTGTCCGGGCCCTGGCTGCTGGTCGGGGACGCGCCGGACGCCGGTGCGGTGGCCGACGGGCTGGCGGGTCGTGGCGCCGAGGTCGTGCGGACGACGCTCGAGGGCCTCGATGAGGCCATCGCCGGTGCCGGTGCGGATGTCCAGGGCGTGGTGTCCCTCCTGGCCCTGGACGAGTCGCCGGACGCCGAGTTCGGGTGGGTTCCGCGCGGCAGCGCCGACACCCTCGACCTAGTGCAGAGGCTGGGCCGGGCCGGGATCGCCGCTCCCCTCTGGGTGCTGACCCGTGGCGCGGTGCAGGTCGCCGCCGGCGAGGTGACGACCAGTCCGATCCAGACCCAGGTCTGGGGTCTGGGCCGGGCCGTGGGCCTGGAGCACGCGGACCGCTGGGGCGGTCTGGTCGACCTGCCGCCGGTGGTGGACGTCGAGGCGGCCGCCCGGCTGGCCGGCGTGCTCGCGCACGGCCGGGAGGACCAGGTCGCGCTGCGTCCGTCGGGTGTGTTCCTGCGCCGTCTGGTGCGGGCAGAGGAGCACCGGCCCAAGGCCGGGGCCTGGAGCCCGAAGGGGACGGTCCTGCTGACCGGCGGTACGGGCTCGATCGGTGTCTGTGTCGGCCCCTGGCTTGCTGAGCACGGTACGCCGAGGGTCGTTCTGACCTCCCGTTCGGGTCCGGCGGCGCCCGGGGTGGCGGCGCTGGCCGCCACCGTCGCGGCTGCGGGTACCGCCGTCGAGGTCGTGTCGTGCGACCTGACGGAGCGTGCGCAGGTCACGGCGATGGTGGCGTGGATCGAGGACTCCGGCCCCGGCCTGTCCACCGTCCTGCACTCGGCGAACACGCCGTACCTGGCCCGACTCGAGGACACCAGCCGCGAAGGCCTGGCGGCGGCACTGGGCGCGAAGGCGGCCGGCGCCGTCCACCTGGACGAGGCGACGGCGCACCTGGGCATCGACGAGTTCGTGATGTTCTCGTCGATCTCGGCGACCTGGGGCAGCAACGACCACGGCGCCTACGCGGCGGGCAACTCCTTCCTGGACGGCCTCGCCGAGGACCGTCGCGGCCGGGGCCTGCCCGGGACGTCGATCGCCTGGGGTGTCTGGAACACCCGCGACTGGAACGCGGTCGACGCGGCGATGGACCAGGCGCCCGGTCGCGTCACCCCGCACCGGCTGCTGCGGCAGGGCATGAACTTCCTGGACACCGACCGGGCGTTGACGGCGCTCGGCGAGATCCTGGCCGACGACGAGACGTTCATCGCCCTGGCGGACGTCGAGTGGGAGAAGTTCGCTCCGGTCTTCACGGCCGCCCGCCCGCGCCCGCTGCTGGACACCATCCCCGAGGCCCAGGAGGACACCTCCTCCGGCCGTCCGGAGGACGACCAGCGCAACGAGTTCGCCGCCCGCCTGGCGGGCCTGTCGGCCGCCGAGCGGCGCCGGACCGTCGTGGAGCTGGTGCGGACGCACGCCGCCGCGGTCCTCGGCCACGACTCGGTGGACGAGATCATGGCGAGCCGGGCGTTCCGCGAGCTGGGCTTCGACTCGCTGACCGCCGTCGAGCTCCGCAACCGCCTGAACAGCGCGTGCGGGGTGCGGGTGCCGTCGACGCTGGTCTTCGACCACCCGACCCCGGAGGCGGTGGCGGACTTCCTGATCACCGAGCTGACCGGGAGGGAACTGGTCGGCCACACGGCCGTGCTGGACGAGTTCGAGCGGCTGGCCGCCGGGCTCACCCCGTCGGACGACGAGACCCGCGCGGAGATCGTCGCCCGCCTGGAGGCGCTGACCCAGCGCTTCCGCGCCGTCCGCGAGACCGGGGCGGACGGGACGGGCGAGGCCGACGAGCGCGCTCTCCAGGAGGCCACCGCCGACGAGCTGTTCGCCCTCCTGGAGGACGAGCTCGACGACCCGGACTTCGACTGACCATGCCGGGACCGTCGGCGCCAACTCCTCCCGAACGAGGTCGAATGTGAGCGACAGCACCATGAAGAACGAAGAGAAACTGCTCGATTTCCTCAAGCAGACCACCGCCAAGCTCCGCACCACGCGGGCCCGGCTGCGCGAGGTGACCGAGCGGGAGCGGGAGCCGATCGCGATCGTCGGGATGGCCTGCCGCTACCCGGGCGGTGTGCGCACCCCCGAGGACCTGTGGGACCTCCTGGTGGCGGGCGGGGACGCGGTCGGCGGGTTCCCCACCGACCGTGGCTGGGACCTCGGCGCGCTCTTCGACGCCGCCCCGGGTGCGGACGGCACGAGCAGCACCGTCCAGGCCGGGTTCGTCTCCGGGGCCGCGGACTTCGACGGCGGGTTCTTCGGGATCAGTCCGCGCGAGGCGCTGGCGATGGACCCGCAGCAGCGGCTGCTGCTGGAGACGGCCTGGGAGGCGGTCGAGCGGGCCGGGATCGACCCGGCGAGCCTGCGCGAGTCGGCCACCGGCGTGTTCGCGGGCGCCGCGCCCTCCGGGTACGCGACCGCCGGCGGCGACCTCTCGGGCTCGGAGGCGCACCTGATCACCGGGACGGCGATGAGCGTGCTGTCCGGCCGGGTGTCGTACACGCTGGGCCTGACCGGGCCGGCGGTGTCGGTGGACACCGCCTGCTCCTCCTCGCTGGTCGCGCTGCACCTCGCCGTGCAGTCGCTGCGGGCGGGGGAGTGCACGCTGGCGCTGGCCGGCGGGGTGACCGTGATCGTCAGCCCGGGCGAGTTCGTGGGCTTCTCGCAGCAGAACGCCCTTGCCCGGGACGGCCGTTGCAAGGCCTTCGGGGCGGGCGCGGACGGCATGGGCCTCGCCGAGGGCGCGGGTGTGGTGGTGCTGGAGCGGCTGTCGGACGCCCGGCGCAACGGGCACCGGGTGCTGGCCGTGGTCCGGGGGAGCGCCGTCAACCAGGACGGCGCCTCCAACGGCCTGTCCGCGCCCAACGGCCCCGCTCAGCAACGCGTGATCCGCGCGGCGCTGGCCAACGCCCGGCTGGCGACGGGGGACGTGGACGTCGTCGAGGCGCACGGCACCGGCACCACACTGGGCGACCCGATCGAGGCGCAGGCGCTGCTGGCGACGTACGGGCAGGGGCATCCGGCCGAACGGCCGCTCTGGCTGGGGTCGGTGAAGTCGAACATCGGGCACGCCCAGCAGGCGGCCGGCATCGCCGGTGTGATCAAGATGGTGCTGGCGCTGCGGCACGAGGAGCTGCCGGCGACGCTGCACGCGGCGGAGCCGACCCCGCACGTCGACTGGTCGGCGGGGCACGTGAGCCTGCTCCAGGAGCGCGTGGCGTGGCCGGCGGGCGAACAGCCGCGTCGGGCGGGCGTTTCGGCCTTCGGGATCAGCGGCACCAACGCGCACGTGATCCTGGAGGAGGCGCCCGCCGGAGGGCCGGCCGCGCCGGAGTCGGACGGGACGCCGGAGCCGGCCGCGGTGTCGACGCCCGCCGCGCCGCCGGTGCTGGTCGCGGAGCCCGCCGTGCTCCCGGTCACCGTCTCCGGACGGTCCGAGGAGGCCTTGGCGGACCAGGCGCGGCGGCTGCGGGACCACCTCCTGGCGCGCCCCGAGCTGCCGCTGCCGGAGGTGGCCCGGTCGCTCGCCACCACGCGGACGGCGTTCAAGCGGCGGGCGGTGGTGCTGGGCGCCGACCGTGCCGAGCTGGCGGCGAAACTGGAGGCCGTGGCCGCGGACCGGCCCGGGGCCGGGGTGCTGACGGGCGAGGTGCCGTCGGCCGGGGTCGGGCGGACGGTGTTCGTCTTCCCGGGGCAGGGCAGTCAGTGGGTCGGGATGGGGCGCGAGCTGGCCGCTTCGTCGCCGGTGTTCGCGGCGCGGCTGGCGGAGTGTGCCGCGGCTCTCGCGCCGTACGTGGACTGGCAGTTGGACGATGTGCTGGCCGGTCGGCACGGTTTCGAGGCCGCCGATGTGGTGCAGCCGGCGCTGTGGGCGGTGATGGTCTCGCTGGCTGCGGTCTGGGAGGCGGCCGGTGTCGTTCCCGACGCGGTGGTGGGCCACTCCCAGGGTGAGATCGCGGCGGCGGCCGTGGCCGGGATCCTCTCGCTGGAGGACGCGGCGAAGGTTGTCGCTCTGCGCAGCCGGACTCTGAAGGCGCTGGCAGGTCGTGGCGGGATGCTGTCGATCGCCGAGCCGGTGGCGGGTGTGCGGGCGCGGATCGCTCCGTACGGTTCCCGCCTTTCCATCGCGGCGGTGAACGGTCCGTCGGCGACGGTGGTTTCCGGTGACGCCGACGCGCTGCGTGAACTCGCCGACGCCTGCGGGGATTCGCCGCGTGCCCGGATGATTCCGGTCGACTACGCCTCGCACAGCGCCCACGTGGACGAGCTGCGTGAGGAGATCCTCGCCGCCCTCCAGGGCATCGCCCCCCGCGAGGGGCGGATTCCGATGGTCTCCTCCAGCACCGGCGCCACGCTCTCCGGGCCGGAACTGGTGCCGGACTACTGGTACGCCAGCCTGCGCGAGACCGTCGAGTTCGACCGGGCCGTGCACACCCTCGCCGGAACCGGCCACGGCGCCTTCGTCGAGGTGTCCCCGCACCCGGTGCTGGCCCCGGCCATCGCGGACAGCCTGGAGTCGTACGGCCCGGTCGTGGCCGACACCCTGCGCCGCGACGACGGCGGCGCCGGGCGCCTCCTGCTCTCGCTGGCCCAGGCGTACGTCCGCGGCCTGCCCGTGGACTGGACCGCCCTGCTGCCCGCCGGGACCGGGAGCGGCACCGTCGACCTGCCGACCTACGCCTTCCAGTACCGCCGCTACTGGCCGGTGTTCCCGGAGCCGGTGGCCCGGGACGCGGTGGCCGGCTGGCGGTACCGCGTCGAGTGGCAGCCCCTCGACGGGCCGTCGGGTGCGGCACCGGCGGCCTCGGTGCCGTCCGGCACGTGGCTCGTGGTCGCCGGCCCGGCCGGGGCCGGGACGGCCGCCGAGGTGGCCGGCGCGCTGCGGGCCAGTGGCGTCGAGGTCCGGGTGCTGGAGACCGGCGCCGCCGATCGCGGGACCCTCGGTGATGTCCTGCGCGGCGTCGGCGAGTTCGCCGGTGTGGTGTCCCTGCTGGCGCTGGACGAGACGCCGCTGCCCGGTCGGCCCCGGGTGCCCGCCGGTCTGGCGGCCTCCAGCGCGCTGCTGCAGGCGCTGCTCGACGCGGGGTCGGTGGTGCCGCTGTGGGTGCTGACCCGCGGCGCGGTGGCGGCGCTGCCGGGCGAGGTGCCCAGTCTGGCGCAGGCCCAGGTGTGGGCGTGGGGGCAGACGGCGGGTCTGGAGCAGGCCAAGCAGTGGGGCGGCCTGGTCGACCTCCCGGCCGGGTCGGACGCGTCGGCCGGGTCCGACGCCCCGGTCGGGTTCGACGCCTCGGTCGGGGACCGCCTGGCCGGGCTGCTCGCCGCGGGACCGGAGGGCGAGGACCAGGTCGCGTTGCGCGGCACGGGGGCGTTCGCGCGCCGCCTGGTGCGCGCCCCGCGCCCGGAAGCTGGACCCGCCGAGCCGTGGCGGACCGCCGGGACGGCGCTGGTCACCGGCGGTACGGGCCTGATCGGCGGCCGGACGGCCCGGCTGTTGGCCGAGCGCGGCACCCCGCGCGTGGTGCTGGCCGGCCGCTCCGGCCCGGCCGCGCCCGGGGTGCCCGAGCTGGCGGCCGGACTGGCGGCCCTCGGCAGCGCCGTCGAGGTGGTCGCCTGTGACGTCGCCGAGCGGCCCGCGGTCGGCGCGCTGCTGGACCGCGTCGCCGCCACCGGCCCCGCGCTGTCGGCGGTGGTGCACTCGGCGGGCACCGGCCACGGGGCGCCGGTCGCCGCGCTGACCGACGCCGGGCTGCAGGAGGTCTCCGAGGTGAAGGTCGGTGGCGCCCTGCACCTGCACGAGCTGTCGGCCGAGCGAGGACTGGAGCTGGACGCCTTCGTGCTGTTCTCCTCCGGCGCCGCCACCTGGGGCAGCGGGCTGCTGGCCGGGTACGGCGCCGCCAACGCGGCGCTGGACGCCCTGGCCGAGCGGCGGCGCGCGGCCGGGCTGGCGGCCACCTCGGTGGCCTGGGGCCTGTGGGGCGGCGGCGGCATGGGCGCGGGGGAGGCGGGCGAGCAGCTGAGCGCCTACGGGCTGCGGACGATGGCTCCCGAGCGCGGCATCGAGGGCCTCGCCCAGGCGCTGGACGACGACGAGACGCTGCTCGTCGTCGCCGACGTCGACTGGGCGCGGTTCGTGCCGCTGTACACGCTGCACCGGCCGAGCCCGCTGCTGTCCGCGCTTCCCGACGCCCTCCGGGTCCTGGAGCAGGGGGACGAGGACGGGGACGGGTTCGCGGGCGACGAGGGCGCCGGTGCGCGGCGGTCGTCCGCCGCCGTCCGGCTGTCCGCCCGGCTCGGCGGGGCGCGGTCGGCGCGGGAGCGGGAGGCGGTCCTGCTGGAGCTGGTCCGGGAGCACGCCGCCGCCGCGCTCGGCCACCCGGACGCGGCGGCCGTCGACCCGGACGCCACGTTCCTGGAGCAGGGGTTCACCTCGCTGAGCGCGCTGGAGCTGCGCAAGCGGCTCGCCGGGGCCACCGGTCTGCGGCTGAGCGGTCCGCTGGTCTTCGACCACCCGACCCCCGCCCTGACGGCCGCGTACCTGCGGGAGCGGCTCGCCGACGGACCGGTGCGCCAGGACGGCGGACCGCAGCGGGCCGCGCCCCGCTTCGCGCTGGCCGCCGCGCCGGAATCCACGGACGGCACGGAGCGGGCCGGAGCCGCCGGGACACCGGCCGCCGAGACGCTGGCCGCCCTGTACCTGCGGGCGAACAGCCTCGGCCAGGGGGCCGACGCCGTACGGATGATCGCCGGGCTGGCCCGGTTCCGGCCCCGCTTCGCCGGTGCGGACGAGCTGGCGGGCGTCCCGCCCCTGGTCCCGCTCACCCGCCGGTCCGCGGACACGGTCGGGCCGACGCTCGTCTGCCTGCCGTCGTTCGGCGCGGGCGACGCCCAGGAGTTCGTCCGGGTGGTGCAGGGCCTGTGCCGCCCCCGGCACGTCCTCTCCGCGGTGATCCCCGGCTACACGGCGGGGGAGCCGCTGGCCGCCGACCCGGACGCGCTGCTCGACCTGTGCGTCCGGACAGTGCTCGCCGCCCCGGAGACCGCCCCGGAGGCCGGCCCGTTCGTCCTCGTCGGCTACTCCTCCGGCGGGCTGGTCGCGCAGGCCCTCGCCGCCCGCCTCGCCGAACTGGGCCGGGGCCCCGCCGCGCTGGTGCTGCTGGACAGCTTCGCCCCGCAGTCGGCCGGTGCCCCCGACGAGATCATCGGCACCCTGCCGGCCGACGTGCTCCTGGGCAACCCCGGGGGCGTCGACGCGGGCGGCATCGGCGGGGACGACTGGCTGACCGCGCTCGCCCACTACTACGTCCAGGACTGGCGCGGCCACGTCCCGTACACCGCGGACCTGCCGACCCTGCTGCTCCGCCACGGCGGCGAGCCGGGCGGCCCCGAGGGCGGGGACGGCGCCGTCCGCCTCCCGTGGGACCTCTCCGGCGACCTCACCCCGGTGACCGTTCCGGGCGACCACTTCACCATGATCGGCGCCCACGCCGGGACCACCGCGCGGGCCGTCGACTCCTGGCTCGACGAGCACTTCACCACCACCCGGGAGGGACACGATGACTGACCGTCACGAACAGCACCGCCTCGCCGTCATCGGCGGCGGCGTCATGGGCACCAACATCGCCGCCCTCGCCCTCGGCCACGGCGTGGACGTCACCCTCGTCGACGTCGACGAGCCGACCCTGGCCACGGCCCGGACGGCGATCCGCCGCAAGCTGAAGCACGCCCAGCTGCTGGAGGCCCTCCCCGCGGGCCGCGCCCACGGCACGCTGGCCACCACCACCGCGCCGGCCGACATCGCCGACGCGACCGCCGTCGTCGAGGCCGTCGTGGAGGTCGCCGAGGTCAAGCGCGAGGTGCTGACCGAGGTCTCCGGGCTGGTCGCCCCCGGCACCCTGCTGATCTCCAACACCTCGTGCATCCCCATCGACGAGATGGCGGGCTGGGTGGCGCGCGGCGACGAACTCGTCGGCGTGCACTTCATGAACCCCGCCTACCTGATCACCATGGTCGAGGTGATCCGCGGCCGGGCCACCGGCGACGCCACGATGACCGCCGTCACCTCGCTGCTGACCGCGCTCGGCCGCACGGCGCTGGTGGTCAACGACGCACCGGGCTTCGTCGTCAACCGGCTGCTGCACCCGCTGATCAACCGGGCGGCGATGCTCGTCCAGGAGGGCGTCGCCTCCGCCGAGACGGTGGACGGGCTGCTGGAAGGCTGCCTCGGCCACACCACCGGACCGCTGCGCACCGCCGACCTGATCGGCATCGACAACCTCGTCGACTCCCTGCGGGTCCTGCACGAGCGCACCGGCGACCCCGAGTGCGACCCCTGCGAGCTGATGCTCCGGAAGGTCCGCGACGGGCACCACGGCCGCAAGTCCGGCCGGGGCTTCTACACGTACGGCTGAGCACCGGGCTCCCCCCGAACGGCCAGCACGGAACTACGAAAGGTACGGACACATGACCACCGCGAACGCCGCTGCCGGGACGACCGCCGTCGAGCAGGCGCTGAGCGCCTTCCTCGTCGGACACACCGGCGCCGAACCCGAGGTCGAGCAGGACCTCTTCGCCACCGGCGCGATCTCCTCGATGTTCGCCATGGAACTGGTGGTGTTCCTGGAGGACGAGTACGACATCGAGATCGTCGGCGCCGAGCTGAACCGGGACAACTTCCGCAGCATCCGCGCCATGGCGGCCATGGTGCTGCGCCTGCGCGGGACCGGGGACGCATGAGCGGCGGGGCCACGGGTACGGCCCGTGCGGGCGCCACGGGTACGGGCGGGACGGGCTTCGACACCGCGGCGATCGACGCCCTGGTCGGCGACGGGCCGGCCGCCTGGGACGCGGCCGGCCGGATCCCCGTCGAGCTGCTGCGCGAGCTCGGCGCGATGGGCGTGCTGTGCGCCGAGGTGCCGGCCCGCTTCGGCGGGCCCGGCCGCACCGGCCAGGAGAACGGCGAACTCACCGCCCACGTCGGCGCCCTGTGCAGCTCGCTGCGCAGCGTGATGACGGTCCAGGGGATCGCCGCGGCGGTCGTCCGCCGCTTCGGCGACCGCGAGCAGCGCCGGCGCTACCTCGGGCAGCTGACGAGCGGCCGGCTCGCCTGCGTGGGCTTCAGCGAGCCGGGCGCGGGCTCCGACCTCAGCGGCATGACCACCCGCATCCGTCCGGCCGAGGACGGCAGCGGCGACCTGATCGTCTCCGGCGAGAAGATGTGGATCACCGGGGCCGCCTACGCCGACCTCGTCATGGTCGTCGGCCGCTACGGCGACGGTCCGGACGGCGCCGCCGCGATGGTGCCGACGGACGCGCCCGGCGTCCGCATCGAGCCCGTCGCGGCCCCGCTCGGCTGCCGCGCCGCCACGCACTGCCGCATCGTGCTCGACGACGTCCGGATCCCGGCCGACGCCGTGCTCGGCGGCGGGCGCCAGCCGCTCGCGCTGCTGTTCACGGTCGGCCTGTCCTACGGCCGGATGTCGGTGGCCTGGGGCTGCGTCGGCATCCTGCGCGCCTGCCTCACGGCCGCCGTCGGGGACGCCCGCACCCGCGAGCAGGGCGGCGGCCCGATCGGCGAGCACCAGCTGGTGGCCCGGCACATCGCCGAGCTCTACACCTCGGAGCGGATCGCCACCCAGGTCTGCCGGCACGCCGCCGAGCAGTGGGACCGCACCGCCCCGGACGCGGCGGTGACGGCGGTGCTGGCCAAGCAGGTCGCCGCCACCCACGCGACCCGCGGCGCCGCGACGGCCGTCCAGGTGCTCGCCTCGCGGGGCTTCACCGACGGCCACGTGGTGGCCCGGGCCTACCGGGACGCCAAGGCGATGGAACTGATCGAAGGCAGCACCGAGATCTCGCAGTTGATCCTCGCCCGGCACGCCCTCGACCGGCTCTGAGCCGCCCGCCGCCCCGCACCGGCACGACGTACCACGAGCACTGAACGCACCACACGCACCACGAACACGGCAACGAACGGAAATCGAAGGAGCGCCCCGTGTCCGACGCACCCACCCTCGTCAAGTGCCTGGTCTGGGACCTGGACAACACCCTGTGGCGGGGCACCCTCCTGGAGGACCACGAGGTGGTGCTGCCCGAGGAGATCCGCCGCACCATCGTCGAACTCGACGCCCGGGGCATCCTCCAGGCCGTGGCCAGCAAGAACGACCACGACCACGCCTGGCAGCAGCTGGAGGCCCTCGGCGTCGCCGAGTACTTCGTCCTGCCGCGGATCGGCTGGCATCCCAAGTCCCGGTCGGTCAAGGAGATCGCGGACGGGCTGAACTTCGCCCTGAAGACGGTCGCCTTCATCGACGACCAGCCGGCCGAGCGCGCCGAGGTCGCCCACCACCACCCCGAGGTCCGCTGCTTCGACGCGGCGCTGGCCGCGGAGCTGACCGGCCTCCCCGAGTTCAGCCCGGCCGTCGTCACCGTCGACGCCGCCCGCCGCCGCAGCATGTACCAGGCGGGCTTCCGCCGGACCGCCGAGCGCGAGGAGTTCACCGGCCCCGACGAGGCCTTCCTCCGCTCGCTGGACCTGGTCATGGAGATCAAGCGGGCCGACGACGCCGACCTCTCCCGGGTCGAGGAACTCACCCTCCGCACCAGCCAGATGAACGCCACCGGCGTCTACTACTCCGACGCCGACCTGCGGGCCCTGATCGCCGATCCGGAGCACGAGGTCCTCACCGTCTCCCTCACCGACCGCTTCGGCCCGCACGGCGCCGTCGGCGTGCTGCTCGTCGGCTACCACGAGCGGGTCTGGCACCTGAAGCTGCTGGCCACCTCCTGCCGGGTGGTGTCCTTCGGCGCGGGCGCCGTCCTGCTGGACTGGCTGATCGGCGAGGCGGCGGCGGCCGGGGTCCACCTGGCCGCCGACTTCCGCCGCACCGACCGCAACCGGATGATGGAGATCGCCTACCGGTTCGCCGGCTTCACCGACGCGGCGTGCGACTGCCTCGCCGAACTGCGCTCTGCCGATGCCGATGCCGATGCCGATGCCGATGCCGATGCCGATGCCGATGCCGATGTCGACGCCGATGCCGACGCCGGGGCGGCCGGCTCCGGGCGTGCGGGCATCGAGTTCCGGCACCTGGTGGCGGACCGCCGCCCGGCCCCCACCACCGTGCGCGTCGACGCCCCCGCCCTCGGCCCCGTGGCCTCCACGGGTTCCGCGGGTTCCACGGGCGGAGCCGGCGCATGACCGCCGAGCCCCTGGCCGTCATCGGCATGGCCTGCCGCTACCCCGGCGGCATCGACTCGCCCGAGGACCTGTGGCAGGCCCTCGTCGACCGCCGCACCGTCGCGGGCCCCTTCCCCACCGACCGCGGCTGGGACCTCGACGCGCTGCGCCGCGACGGGCGCTGCGCCACCGACCGCGGCGGGTTCCTCGACAGCGCGACCCGCTTCGACGCCGCGTTCTTCGACCTCTCCCCGCGCGAGGCCGACGCCATGGACCCGCAGCAGCGGCTCGCCCTGGAGGTGGGCTGGGAGGCCCTGGAGCACGCCCGCATCGACCCGACCACCCTGCGGGGCTCCCGCACCGGGGTGTTCCTCGGCGCCGAGGCCCGGCCGTACGGGCCCCCGCTGCACGAAGCGCCCGCCGACCTCGCCGGCGTGCTGTTCACCGGCACCGCCCCGAGCGTCATCAGCGGGCGGCTGGCCCACACCCTCGGCCTCAACGGCCCCGTCCTCACCGTCGACACCTCGGCCTCCAGCTCGCTGGTGGCGCTGCACCTCGCCGTCGAGGGGCTGCGCGGCGGTGAGTGCGAACTCGCGCTGGCCGGCGGGGTGACGGTGATGACGACGCCCGGCTACCACGTCGCGTTCAGCGCGCTGGGCGGTCTGGCCCCGGACGCCCGCTGCAAGCCCTTCTCCGCGGACGCGGACGGCGTGGCCTGGTCCGAGGGGGCCGGCGTGCTCGTGCTGGAACGGCTGGAGCGGGCGCGGCGCCTGGGCCACCGGGTGCTGGCGGTGGTCCGCGGCTCGGCCGTCAACTCCGACGGCGCCAGCCACAGCCTGACGGCCCCGAACGGCGAGGCCCAGCGCGCGGTCATCCACGCCGCGCTCGCCGACGCGGAGCTGGCCCCCGCGGAGATCGACGCCGTCGAGGCGCACGGCACCGGCACCCGGCTGGGCGACCGGGTCGAGGCGGGGGCCCTGCTCGCCGCCTACGGCGCGGACCGGGCGAACGGGCGCCCGCTGCTGGTCGGCTCGGTGAAGTCCAACCTCGGCCACACCCTCGCGGCGGCGGGCGTCGCGGGCGTCATCAAGACGGTCCTCGCCCTGCGGCACCGCACGCTCCCCGAGTCGCTGCACATCACCGAGCCCACCCCGGCCGTCGACTGGGGGGACGGCGCGGTGCGGCTGCTGACGGAGCCGACCCCGTGGCCGGAGACCGCGCACCCGCCCCGCGCGGGAGTGTCGGGCTTCGGCATCGGCGGCACCAACGCCCATGTCGTCCTGGAGGCGGCCCCCGCCGAACCGGCCCCCGCCATAACCGCAGCGCCCGCAGCGCCCGTGGCGCCCGTGACGGACGGCGCCGACCCCGTCTGGCTGCTCTCCGCCCGGTCGCCCGCCGCACTGGCCGCGCAGGCCGAGCGGCTGCGGGAGCACCTGGCGGCCCGGCCGGAGGCGTCGGCCGGGGAGGTCGCCCGGTCCCTCGCCACGACGCGGGCGGCGCTCGACCACCGGGCCGTCCTGCTCGGCCCGCGGCCGCTGGACGCCCTGGCGGACCTCGCGGCCGGCCGTCCCTCCGCCGCCGTCGTCACCGGAGCGGTCGGCCCCGAGGGCCCCGGGCGGACGGTGTTCGTCTTCCCCGGCCAGGGCGGCCAGTGGGTGGGGATGGGCCGTGAGCTGGCGGAGGCCTCGCCGGTGTTCGCGGCGCGGCTGGCGGAGTGCGCCGAGGCCCTCGCGCCGTACGTGGACTGGCAGTTGGACGACGTCCTGGCGGGCCTTCACGGTTTCGAGGCCGCCGACGTCGTGCAGCCGGCGCTCTGGGCGGTGATGGTCTCGCTGGCCGCCGTGTGGCAGGCGGCCGGTGTCGCTCCCGACGCGGTGGTGGGCCACTCCCAGGGCGAGATCGCGGCGGCCGCCGTCGCGGGAATCCTCTCCCTCGACGACGCCGCCCAGGTGGTGGCCCTGCGCAGCCGGGCGCTGACGGCGCTGGCCGGGCGCGGCGGGATGCTCTCCGTCGCCGACGCGGTGGACGCCGTCCGGGAGCGGATCGCGCCGTTCGGGGAGCGGCTGTCGGTCGCGGCCGTCAACGGCCCCTCGGCGACGGTGGTCTCCGGTGAGCCCGACGCCCTGCGGGAGTTGGCGGACGCGTACGGTGAGGCGGTGCGCACCCGGCTGATCCCCGTCGACTACGCCTCGCACAGCGCCCACGTGGACGAGCTGCGCGAGGAGGTGCTCGCCGTCCTGAAGGGGATCGAGCCGGGCCCGGCCCTGGTCCCGATGGTCTCCGCGCTGACCGGGGAGTGGCTGGCCGGCCCCGAGGCGGGCCCGGAGTACTGGTACGCGAGCCTGCGCGAGACCGTCGAGTTCGACCGGGCCGTCGGGGTGCTCACCGCCGCCGGCCACGGCGCCTTCGTCGAGGTGTCCCCGCACCCGCTGCTGGTCGGCGGCATCGCCGCCGAGGCGGCCGTCGGCACCCTGCGGCGCGAGGACGGCGGCCCGGACCGCCTGCTGGCCTCGCTGGCCGAGGCCCACGTCCGGGGGGTGCCCGTCGACTGGGGCACGGTGCTGCCGGCGGCCGGCCGCACCGTGGACCTGCCCACGTACGCCTTCCAGCGCACCCGCCACTGGCTGGCCGCCGGGCAGCAGGCCCCGGCACGTCCCGACCCGGACGACGGCGCCCCGGCCCCGGCCGCCATGACCCCCGCGGCCCTGGGCACCGAACGGGCCGTACTGGACCTGGTCCGCGCCCACGCCGCGGCGGTCCTCGGCCACGACGGCGCCGGGGGCGTGCACCCGACCCGCACCTTCAAGTCCCAGGGCCTCGGTTCCGTCCTGGCCGTCGAGCTGCGCAACCGCCTCGCGTCCGCCACCGGCCTCGCGCTCCCGCCGGGCCTGGTGTACGACCACCCGTCACCCGCCGTCCTGGCGTCCCACCTGCACACCGCCCTGAACCCCGATCCGCTGCCCGCCGCGCTCGACGCCCTCGAAGCGCTGCTCGCCGCCGCCGAGGACCCGGCGGCCCGGGAACGGGCGCTGGCCCGGCTGGAGTCGCTGGTCGGCCGGACCGGCGGCGGGTCCGCTGCCGGGCCCGGCCGGGGGACCGGCGCGGACGCGCTGTCCGACACCACCGACGACGAACTCCTCGCCCTCATCGAGGCCGAGCTCGGCCCCGACCGTGATCACTGAACGGAGAACCATGTCCGCCCGACCCGACCCCACCGCCGACGACGACCTCTGGCTGCGCTGCTACCGGAGGACGGAGGCGCCCGCCGCCCGCCTGGTGTGCTTCCCGCACGCGGGGGGCACCGCCCCGTTCTACCGCCCGGTGCCGTACGCGCTGGCCGCCGCCGACCGCGTCGAGGTCCTGGCCGTCCAGTACCCGGGCCGTCAGGACCGCCGCCGGGAGGAGCCGATCGCCGACCTGAACGTCCTGGCCGACCGGATCCACGAGGTGCTGGCCCGGCAGCCCGAGCTGCCCCTGGTGCTGTTCGGCCACAGCATGGGCGCCGTCGTCGCCTTCGAGGTGGCCCGCCGCTGCGAGGCCGCCGGCCGGCCCGCCGCCCGCCTGGTCGTCTCCGGCCGGCGCGGCCCGGCGATCGGGCTGGGCCCGACCGAGGGGGTGCACCTGCTCGGCGACGACGCGATCACCGACGAGATCCGCCGCCTGGACGGGTCCTCGTCCGTCGTCCTCGACGACCCGGACCTGATGGCGGCCGCGATGCCGGCGCTGCGCGCCGACTACCGCGCGATCGAGACCTACCGGGCCGGCGCGGACGCCGTCGTCAGCTGCCCGATCACCTCCCTGACGGGCGACCGCGACCCCAAGACCTCGGTCGCCGAGGCGGAGGACTGGCGGGCCCACACCACCGGCGGGTTCGACCTCCAGGTCTTCCCCGGCGGGCACTTCTTCCTCACCGAGGAGATGCCGCGGGTCATCGGCCTGCTGGACGGCCACCTGGCCGAGGCCGTCGACGCCTCGCGCGCGTCCTCCGGCGGACGGTGACACGGGCGCGGGTGCCGCCCGGACGGTTCGACC
>NZ_JBHUAL010000013.1:0-79136 GCF_042789775.1 Kitasatospora sp. NPDC056800
GGGCGGATCGGCCCCGCCGCCGGCACGGTACGGAGCCACCGAAGCCACTCGGGGGCACCGAGGCCGCTACAGCCCGCGCAGCACGGAGAGCAGCAGGTCGACCTCCTCCGGGGAGTTGTAGACGTGCAGGCTGACCCGCACCGAGCTCTCGCTCTCGCCGGCCCGCGCCTGGCAGTGGCCGTCGGCGCGCACCATCAGGCCGTGGCTGGCGAGGATGAAGCCCAGGTCGTTGGAGCCGATGCCGTGGTGCCGGAAGGTGACGATGCCCTCGCGCCGCTGGACCTCGGAGTCGGCGGCCAGGCTCCGCTGGCAGCCGAGGACCTCGTACGGGGCCAGGGTCCGCAGCCCGTCGGTGAGCCGGGCGGCCAGCGCGCTGTTCCACCGTCGGATGCGGTCCGGCCCGGCGGCGTCGAGCCAGTCCAGGGCGGCCTCCAGGCTGGCGATCCCGGCGGTGTTGGGCGTGCCGGCCCAGCCGCCGGGGGTGAAGGCCGGGCCCCGGGTGTTGCGGGCCCACACCGCGCCGGTGCCGGGCAGGGCCAGCGCCTTGTGCCCGGAGAAGACCACGAAGTCGACGTCCAGGGTGCCGACGTCCACCGGCAGGTGGCCGACGCTCTGCGCGGCGTCCAGGCAGATCGGCACCTCGGGCCCGACCGCGGCCCGGATGCGGTGGACGTTCATGTCGGCGCCGTACACGTGGTGCACGTGGGTGGCGGCGACGAACGCCGTGCGTTCGGTGACGAGCCGGGCCAGCGCCCGGTGGTCGTAGTCCTGCGAGGCGGGGTCGTACGGCAGTTCGCGCACCGTGACGCGCACGCCCCGGTCGGCCAGCAGCTGCCGGGCCTCCAGCCAGGGCAGCGCGTTGGCCTCGTGGTCGGCGAAGGGCACGATGATCTCGTCGCCGTCCCGCAGGTGGTGGGGGAGCCAGTCCCGGGCCACCGCGCGCAGCCCTTCGGTCGCGCCGCTGACGAAGTGGACGCCGGAGCGCTGCCGGGGGGCCGGGTCGCCGAGGAAGCGGGCGACCCGGGTGCGGGTGCGGTCGACCAGCGCGGTGGTGGCGTTGGCCCAGGTGTAGGTGCCGCGGCCGGCGTTGGCGTTGGCGGTGGTCAGGTAGCGCTGGACGGTGTCGAGCACCGCCCGGGGCTTCTGCGAGGTGGCCGCGCTGTCCAGGTACGCCTGGTCGGGGTGGCCGGTGACGATGGGGAACTGGTCCCGCAACGCGCGGTGCCAGTCGTGGAGTTCGCCGAGGGTTTCGTCGGGGGTGGTCACGGCCGGCCCCGCTCAGTCCCGGACCAGCGGCGCGCCCGCGTCGCGCCAGGCGATGACGCCGCCGGCCAGGCTGCGCGCGTCCAGGTGTCCCATCCGGGTGAGCAGCGCCGCGTAGACCGCCGACTTCTCGCCGACCGGGCAGGCCAGCAGCACCGGCTGCCGGGTGCCGAACGGCAGCCCGCCGTGCAGGAGTTCGTCGAACAGCTCGTCGACGATGTTGACCGAGCCCTCGATGTGCAGCGCCGCGTACGCGGCCGGCCCGCGCAGGTCGACCACCAGCGGCCGCTCCTCGGCGATCCACTTCCGGGCGGCGTCGACCTCGACGACCCGGGCGGCGGCCAGTTCGGCCGGCGTCACGGTGGCCACCGTGTTCGGCCGGGCGGGCTGGTTGAACAGCTCGGGCCGCCGTTTGCGGATGTAGCTCAGGTAGCTCTCCACCCGGTCGCAGACGATGAACACGGCGGTGCGCCGCTCGCCCGAGCCCCGCTGTGTCAACTCCTCGTCCACGGAGCGGAGGTGGCGCAGCGCGCCGAAGAAGGCGCCGCCGCCGGTCGGGCCGGCCGGCAGGCCGCAGCGGCGCACCAGGGTGAGCATGCCGTCGATGGCCTGGTCGGCGGTCACCGTCGCGATGGTGTCGTAGGTGGCGGGGTCGAACAGCCCGACCTCG
Source organism: Kitasatospora sp. NPDC056800 (assembly GCF_042789775.1). NCBI lineage: Bacteria > Bacillati > Actinomycetota > Actinomycetes > Kitasatosporales > Streptomycetaceae > Kitasatospora > Kitasatospora sp. NPDC056800. The sequence goes on from NZ_JBHUAL010000013.1 coordinate 1,934, forward strand.
TGCACCTCGTCGATGGTGCGGATGCCCGGGATGAAGTCGGACTTGTGGGCGACCAGTCCGAGCACGTCGACGGCCGGGTCGTGGGCGCGCAGCACGGCCGCCACGCCGGTGGAGGAGCCGGCGGTGCCGACGCAGGCGATGAAGTGGTCCGGGGCGCGGCCGTCGAGGTCCCGGACGATCTCGGGGCCGGTGCCGGTGAGGTGGGCGTCGAGGTTGAGCCGGCTGTAGTACTGGTCGGTGTGCAGGTAGCCGGACTCCGCCTCGGAGAGCATCCGGTGGATGCGGGTGAGCGGGTCGTCGGTGTCGGTCGGGTCGAGGCACTCGGTGCGGCCGGGCAGCTCCTCGATCTCGGCGCCGAGCAGCAGGAGCAGGTCCTTGATCTCGGGGACCCGCATCCGGTTGGTGACGCTCTTGAACGGCAGTCCGTGCAGGCCGGCGATGAGCGCGAGCGCCTTGGCGGTGTTGCCGCTGGACAGTTCCACGACGGTGTCGCCGCGCTCGACGGCGCCGGGGATCGCCTCGCGGGTCATGTTCCAGGCGGCGCGGTCCTTGACCGAGCCGAAGGGGTTGAGCAGTTCCAGCTTGGCGTACAGGTCGATGTGCCGCAGGCCGGTGACCGCCGGGTCGATCCGGACCAGCGGGGTGTTGCCTATGGCGTCGGTGATGCTGTCGTACCTCATGCGTGTCCGTCCCCCCGGTGTTCCGCGCCCGCCGTCACGTCGACGGGCCAGTACTGCTCGTCCAGGCTCCACCGCCAGGCGCCGTCCTGCCGGTACGCGGCGACCTTGCGCGCGACGGGCTGGCGCAGCGCCGAGCCGGCGCTGAAGTCCATCAGGTAGCCCGCGGTGTTGGCGAAGGCGAGCAGGTCGCCGGGGGCGGGGAGGCGGGGCAGGAAGACCGTCCGGCGGGTGATCAGGTCGGTCTCCAGACAGAGGTTGCCGATCAGGTACACCCCGACCGGGCCGTCCGGCGAGTCCGGGCCCTCCGAGCCGTCCGGCGCGGCCGGGGCGCCGGGGCGGGGGACCAGCAACGGGTCCATCAGCACCCCGTGCTCCTCCAGGCCCACGTCCCGCGCGTTCATCTCCAGCCGTACCAGGCGCTCGCCGGCCGGGGTCTGCCGGACCTCCAGGACGCGGGCGAGCGTCGCCCCGCACTGGTCGGCCAGCGCCCGGCCGGGCTCCACCGCCAGGTCGTAGAGGTTCTCCAGCAGCAGCGTGCCGAGCGGCCGGCCGAGCGTGGGCGCCGGGGTCGAGAGCAGCTCGTCCAGGTAGGCCTCGGCGGCCACCGGGCGGTGCGCCGGGTAGAGGCCGAGGGCGCCGCGCAGCCGGCCGGACTCGGCGCGCAGCCCGTAGCCGTGGCCCTGCCAGGTGAGGGCGGGGCGCCGGCCGAGGACGGCGTCGGTCAGCTCGCTGGTGTACCGCTCCCACTGGGCGGCGTCCGCCAGGTAGCTGACGCCGAACCCGCCGCCGATGTCGATGGTGCGGGGGTTCAGGCCCCGGCGCCGGCACTCGTTCAGCACCGTGACGCAGGTCTCCAGGGCGACGGCCTTCTCCGGCACGCCGGTGGTGTCCAGGTGGTAGGCGACGCCGGTGGTCTCGACGGCGTCCCGGTGGCGCTCCAACGCGTCGAGCAGGCCGTCGAGTTCGGCGACGTCGGTGCCGAACCGGCTCGGCCGGGTGAGCACCGTGGTGCCCGGCGCCCGGAAGCCCGACAGCCGCGGCATGACGGGCACCGGGGGCAGGGCGTGCGCGCGTACGAGGCCGGCCAGGGCGTCGAGTTCGGCGCGGGAGTCCAGGTGGACGGTGGCGCCGGTGCGGGCCGCCAGCCAGAGGTACTCCCGGTTCTTCGGGCCGGTCGCCATGATCCGTTCGGGCGGGCAGCCGGCCCCGAGCACGTGCTGGAGTTCGGCGAGCGAGGCGACGTCCAGTCCGGCGTCGGTGGCGGCGAGCCGGCGGACCAGGGCGCTGGAGCGGTTCGCCTTGTGGGCGAAGTGGATCCGGCCGGTGAGGCGGTGCTTGCGGTAGACGGCCCGGAAGCGTGCCAGGTTGTCCGCGATCTGCTCGGGCAGGAGCAGGTTGAGGGGGGAGCCCAGCGCGTAGGTCAGGGTGTGCAGGAGGTCGCGTTCCGCCAGGAGGGACCGGAGCGGGGGCTCCAACCGTGGTTCGAGATACAGCGGTGAGGACCGCATGCGAAACCAGCTCTCCGTGAGAAGTCGGCGTGAGGCGTGCGCGGCAGGGACGTCGGCGACCGAGGGAAACGGTAACTGTTTCCCTGGGTGATCAACAGGGCGCTTTCTGTCACGCCCTCGCAAAGACTGTGCCCATGCGGAACCCGGCTTCCCGCATGGGCACTTGGGGCGGGGTCAGCGCAGGGCCACCAGGACGGAGCTGGTGCCGTACTGCCACACCGGTCCGGCCTGGCGGAAGCCGGCCTCCCGCAGCAGCTCGCCGTGCCGGGCGGCCGACAGGCCGTTGCCGGGGCCGTCGGTCGGCGGCAGCTGCCGCTCACGGGCCGTCAGCAGGTCGGCGAACTCGGGGACCCGCCCGGCCGCGGCCCACCACTGGGACCAGTCCTCGGCGGCGCCGGTGCCCTTGCGCTGGGCGCGGCGGCGGCCGATCGCGAGGGCGAGTTCGGCGAGCGGCGGCTCCTCGGGGATGAGGTGGTCGCCGTTGACCAGGACGCCGCCGGGCCGCAGCGCGCCGGCGAGGTCGCGGTAGATCCCGAGCAGGGCGTCCGGCGGCGGGTAGTGCAGCGCGGTGGTGGACACCACGGCGTCCAGCGGGCGGTCGAGGGCGAGGTCCCCGATCCAGCCGGGGCGGCCGATCAGGGTCTCGACCCAGCGCGCCACCCGGGGGTGCCGGGCGCGGCCGAGGGCGAGCAGCAGCGGGTCGATGTCGACCGCGATGATCTCGGCGTGCGGCAGGCGGGCCGCGACCCGCGCCGACAGCGAGCCGGGGCCGCTGCCGAGGTCCGCGACGAGCGGCCGCGCGCGGTGGCCGACGGTCTGTTCCAGTACGTCGGCGATGACGGTGAACCGCTCCTCGCGCTCCACCGCGTACCGCTCCTGCTGGCGCTCCCAGCGGTCCACCCAGGTCCCGGCCAGAGCGGCGTCCACTCGCATCCCGACTCCCGCCGTGTCCGTGCGCATTCGAGGCTTCGCCTTCCGCCCATGTTTGTCATGTTCACCAGGCTCCGCAACCGGTCCGGCGCGGGCCCGGCGGATCGTGCCCGGCCAGCGAAACGATATCCGTTTTCATGTGAAGGTTTCCACCCGGTGCGCCCGCAGGATGCTCGCAGGACCGCCACGGCGCGGGCCGCTGCTGTTCCGCCGGAGTTCAACCGGGCGCACCTGACGGCGCCCGGTCAACCCCCTAGGTTCCCTGGGGAACCGCGAGAAGGAGCCATGACGGAAAACCAACCTGCCGTACGCGCACGGGCACTGACGAAGTGTTTCGGCGACGTCGTCGCGCTCGACGCCGTCGGACTGGAGCTCGCGCCCGGGCGGATCCACGGACTGGCCGGGCCCAACGGCGCCGGGAAGACCACGCTGCTCGGGCTGCTGCTCGGACTGGCCGCCGCCGACGAGGGCGACCTGGAGGTGCTGGGCAGACCGGTCGGCCGGGCCCGGCCCGCGCCGCCCGGGGTGGCCGGCTTCGTGGACGGGCCCGGGCTCTACCCGTCGCTGACCGCACGGCGGAACCTGGCCGCGCTGGCGACGCTGCGCGGGCAGGACGGCCGGGCCGGGCGGATCGACGAGGTGCTGGCCGAGGTCGGGCTCAGCGACGTAGCCGACGACCGGGTGCGGGGCTTCTCGCTCGGCATGCGGCAGCGCCTCGGACTGGCCGCGGCGCTGCTCACCGAACCCCGGCTGCTGGTGCTCGACGAGCCGTCCAACGGCCTGGACCCGGCGGGCAAGCAGCACGTGCACGGGGCGCTGCGCCGGCTGGCCGCCGACGGCGTGACCGTGGTGCTCTCCAGCCACCGGATGGACGACCTGGAGGCGCTCTGCGACGAGGTCACCATCCTGGCGACCGGGCGGGTCCGCTTCTCCGGCCCGCTCGGCGAGCTGGCCGCGGACGACCGCGCGCTCGACCACCGGCTGCTCACCTCCGATCCGGCCGCCGCCCGGCGGGTGGCCGCCCGGGTCGCCGGGGTGCGGGTCGCGGCGGAGGCCGGGACGGGACGCGCGGCCGGGGCGCTGGTGGTGCGCGCGCCGGGCCCGGCCGTCGAGGAGCTGGTGGCGGCGCTGGTGCGGGCGGACGTCCGGGTGCGCGAGGTCGCCCCGGTGGTCCCGCCCCTGGAGGCGGCGTTCCTCGCCCTGACCGAGCAACAGGAGGACGGACGATGAGCGAGCGCGGCGAGGGAGTCATCGAGCGGGGCGGGCGCACGAGCACGAGCACGGTCACGGCCGGACGCGCGGCGGCCGCCGCCGGCGTCGCCCCCGGGGAGCGCCCGGTGCCGGTGGGCCGGGTGTACCGCTTCGAGCTGGTCAAGCTGCTCTCGCAGTGGCGGATCAGGCTGCTGGTGCTGGCCTGCTGGAGCGCGCCGGGCCTGTTCACGGCCGCCGTCGCCCAGCAGGGGACGCTGCCCTCCGACACCCTGTTCGGCCGCTGGATGCACGCCACGGGCTGGGCCGGGCCGCTGGTGGTCCTCGGCTTCGCCGGTTCGTGGGCGCTGCCCCTGCTGACCTCGGTGGTCGCGGGCGACGTGTTCGCCGCCGAGGACCGGCTCGGGACCTGGCGGCACCTGCTGGTGACGGTCCGCTCGCCGCGGCGGATCTTCGCGGCGAAGGCGCTGGCCGGCGCCACCGTGATCGTGCTGCTGACGGCCGGCCTGGCGGCGTCGAGCACCGTCGGCGGGCTGGCGGCGGTCGGCGACGAGCCGCTGGTCGGCGTGGACGGACACCTGCTGGTGCCGTCGGACGCGGCCGTGAGCGTCCTGCTGGCCTGGGCGTGCGCGCTGGCGCCGACCCTGGCCCTGGCGGCGCTCGGACTGCTCGGCTCCGTCCTGCTGGGCCGCTCGCCGATGGGGCTGCTGGTCCCCGCGCTGGCGGCGGTCGCGATGCAGCTGGCCCAGCTGCTGCCGCTGCCGGTGGCGCTGCGCCTCGCCCTGCCCGGGTACGCCTTCGTCGCCTGGAACGGGCTGTTCGCGGACCCGGGCCGGCTCGACGAGCCGCTGATCGCCGTCGCGATCGCCCTGCTCTGGGCGGCGGCCGCCACCGCGGCGGCCTACCTGCTCTTCGTCCGGCGGGACTTCACCACCGGCAGCGAGGACGGGGTGGGGCGCCGCACGCTCTTCGCCGGGGTGCTGCCGCTGGCCGGGCTGCTCGCGCTGACCACCGGCGCGCTCGCGGTGGCCACCCCCTCCAGCGGCTCGGGGATCACGCAGGCGAAGGTGCAGCAGGAGGTCGCCATCGTGTTCGCGCACCTGTACCGGCTGCAGACCGAGCAGCTGCACCGCCCCGCCGTGACCGAGGCCGACCTGCGGGCCACCGCGGACTGCCGGCGGGGCGACGGCCAGGTCGAGCCGGAGGGCCCGGGCAACGACTGGCGCTGCGTGGTCACCTGGCACCTGCCCGGCACGGACGCGCCCGGGACGGCGGTCTACCAGCTCGACGTGGCCTCGGACGGACGGCTGACGGCCGACGGCGACGGCCCGAAGGAAGTGAACGGCTACTTCCTGGTGCGCACCCCGACCGGGGACGCGCCGAACCCGCTCTGGCAGTTCGACGGCCAGGTCGCACTGCTTACCTCCCCCACCAGCACGACGAACTCAACGAAGGGCTGACGCCATGCAGGTAACGCGTCGTCGACGCAGCCGGAACGCCCACGTGGTCCTCCTGGGCCGCCGGGTGGGCCGCAAGGCCGCACTCGCCACCGCCTGTGTCACGGCGGTGGCCGTGGCCACCGGCACGGCCTTCGCGAGCACCCACCAGTTCGACGAGGACCAGGTCGGCCAGACCACCGAGAACGGGCTGGTGATCTCCAGCGACCAGTACCTCGCCCCGTACGGCAGCCGTCAGGTCCTGGACAACGGCAAGATCATGGGCTCCACGGTCAGCCCGGACGGCGCCCACCTGGCCGCCGCCGTCACCGACGGCGACGCGGCGCTGGTCGTGGTGGACTTGAGGACCGGCAAGGTGAAGCAGCGCGTCGGCACCAACAAGGCGGACGAACTGCGCATCCCCAACGGCTCGGTCGGCCAGGAGTCCCCGGTCTACTCGCCGGACGGCAAGCAGCTGTGGCTGGGCCAGCTGGACGGCTACACCCGGTTCACCGTGCAGCCCGACGGCACCCTCGCCGCCCCGGTGGCGGTGAAGATCCCGGCGGACGGCGAGAAGCACGCGCTGGCCTCCGGGGCGGTGTTCTCCGCCGACGGCTCGACGGTGTACGCCGCCGTCAACGGGCAGAACCGGGTGGTCGCGATCGACGCGGCGACCGGCGCGGTCCAGCGGAGCTGGACGGTCGGCAACGCGCCGCGCGGCGTCGTCCGGGTCGGCGGGAAGCTGTACGTCTCGAACGAGGGCGGGCGCACGGCCACCGCCGGGGACACCACGATCAACTCCTACGGCACCCAGGTCCCGGCCGACCCGGCGACCGCCGCCACCACCACCGGCACGGTCAGCGTGATCGACCTCGCCGACCCGGCTGCCGCCGTCGGCACCATCGCCGTCGGCCTGCACCCGACCGCGCTGTACGCGAAGAACGGGGTGCTGTTCGTCGCCGACACCGCGAGCGACGAGGTGTCGGTGATCGACACCGCGCACGACAAGGTCGTCCAGACCGTCTCCACCAAGCCGTGGCCGGAGGCCTCCGTCGGCTACGAGCCCACCGCGGTGACGCTCACCGAGGACGGCCGGCTGCTGGTCACCCTCGGCCGGGCCAACGCCGTGGCCGTCTACCGCTTCGCCGGCGCGCAGGAGCCGGTGAGCTACGTCGGCCTGCTGCCCACCGACTACTTCCCGGCGGAGGTCGCCACCGTCGGCTCGGAGGTGATCGTCTCCAACACCCGTGGCATCGACGCCCGGCGGCCCAACAGCACCGGCGCCCACAAGACCCACGACACCACCTCCAGCCTCACCCGGTTCACGCTGCCGAGCGACAAGGTGATCCGCGCGCAGACCGCCAAGGTGTTCCAGCAGAACGGCTGGACCAACAACGCGGTCAAGCTCGCGAACGGCCACAAGGCGAAGGAGGAGGTGGTGCCCAAGCGGATCGGCGACCCGTCGCCGATCAAGCACGTCTTCCTGATCGTCAAGGAGAACCGGACCTACGACCAGGTCTTCGGCGACGTCGCCGAGGGCGACGGCGACCCGAAGCTGGCCCAGTTCGGCGCCGCCGTGACGCCCAACCAGCACGCCCTGGCCGAGCAGTTCGGGCTCTACGACAACACCTACGACATCGGCACCAACTCCGCCGAGGGCCACAACTGGCTGATGCAGGCGGACAACCCGGAGTACACCGAGTCCTCGGCCGGCGAGTACGAGCGCAGCTACGACACCGAGGACGACGCCCTGGGCCACCAGCGCTCCGGCTTCCTGTGGACGGGCGCGCAGGCGGCGGGGAAGACCGTGCGCGACTTCGGCGAGTTCCACCAGTTCCTGGACAAGCCCGCCGACGCCACCTGGCAGAACCTGTACTGCGACGCCAGGACCATGGACGCGACCGGGCAGGGCAGCGCCTACGCCCTCAAGTCCTCCTCGCCGATCCCCTCGCTCAACAGCGTCTCGGTGCCCGGTTTCCCGAGGTTCGACACCGACGTGCCGGACCTGTACCGCTACCAGATCTGGAAGCAGGACTTCGAGCGGAACGGCCCGGCGAACCTCAACATGCTCTGGCTGTCCAGCGACCACACCGGCGGCCCGGCGAGCCCGGCCGCGCAGGTCGCCGACAACGACCTGGCGACCGGGCGGATCGTCGACGAGATCACCCACAGCCCGTACTGGAAGGACTCGGCGATCTTCGTCGTCGAGGACGACTCCCAGGCGGGCCTCGACCACGTGGACGGCCACCGCGCCCCGATCCAGATCATCAGCCCCTGGGCGCAGCACGGGGCCGTGGACAGCCGCTACTACTCGCAGATCACGATGGTCCGCACCATCGAGCAGATCCTCGGCATCCACCCGATGAACCAGAAGGACAGCGCGGCCAGCCCGATGACCGGGGCCTTCACCGACCGGCCGGACTACACGCCGTTCACCGCGGTGCCCAACCGCACCTCGCTGACCGACGGCCTCAAGACGCCGCCCTCCTGCGGCCTCGACGTCCCCGGGGAGCAGGACCTCAGGGCGGCGGCGCCGGTCACGACCGCGCCGCCGGCCGCGCAGCAGCCGGTCGTGGACCGGTGGGAGGCCTGGAAGTCGCACCAGCGGCTGACCGGCCCGAACGCCGTGGCCGACCACGCCAACCCGGCGCAGATGGAGCACCTGGTCTGGTACCAGACGCACAACTGGACCGCGCCGTACCCGGGGGAGAGCACGATCCTCGCGCCGGACGACGTGCCCGGCGCCTACCTGCCCTCGCCGGAGAGCGACGGCTGATCCCGCCGCGCCCGCACCGGGCCCCGGGCCGCTTCCCCGGCCCGGGGCCCGCGCGTCAGGCGAACAGGACGGTGGACGCCGCCGGGACGGCCAGCGAGCCCGCCCGGCGGGGGACACCGGTGGCGGCGTCCAGGTCGAACCAGGTGACGTCGCCGGAGTGCTGGTTCGCCGCGTACAGCCGGGTGCCGGTGGGGCCGAGCACCAGGTCGCGCGGCCAGCGGCCCCCGCAGGGCACCGAGGTGACCACGTGCGCCCGCTCGCCCGTCGCGTCGAGGGCGAGCACCACGATGGTGTCGGTGCCGCGCTCGGCCGCCCACAGGAACCGGCCGTCGGGGGAGACCACCGGGGCCGACGGCGAGACCGGGCCCTCGACGCCGTCCGGGAACAGCGGGACCTCCGCGACCGGTTCGAGCGCCCCGGCCGCCGCGTCCCAGCGGCAGACCGTCACGACGGGGCGCAGCTCGCCGAGCACGTACGCGAGTCGGCCGGAGGGGTGGAAGGCGAGGTGCCGCGGCCCGGTGCCGGGCGGCAGCGCCGTCTCCGTGTGCACGGTGAGTTCCCCCGTCGCCGGGTCCAGGGCGAGGACCCGCACCGCGTCGGTGCCGAGGTCGACGGCGAGCACCCAGCGCCCCGACGGGTCGGGGAGCACCTGGTGGGCGTGCGGGCCCCGTTGGCGGTCCGGGTGCGGCCCGCTGCCCCGGTGGCGCAGCACGGTGGCCGGGGGCCGCGGGGTGCCGTCGTCGGCGAGCGGCAGCACGCTGACGCTGCCGGAGCCGTAGTTGGCCGTCAGCAGGTGGCCCCGGCTGAGGCTCAGGTGGGTGGGGTGGTCCCCGTCCACCGGGACGGGGGCGCCGAGCGGGCGGGGCACCGGGGCGGCGAGGTCGTGGGCGGTGGCGGCGCCCGGCTTCGTCTCGGAGACGGCGTAGAGCACCGGGCCGCCGGCGGCGAGCCCGAGGGCGAGGTAGGACGGGTCGACGGCCTCGACGACACCGGTGGCGGTCAGCGCCCCCGAGTCCGGATCCAGCGATGCCAGGACGATCCCGCGCCCGCCCTCCGAGGTGAACGACCCGATGAAGGCCCGCTCCGCGCCGCTGTCCGCCACCGCAAACCTCCGTCGTCCACCATCCGCCGTCCGGGCTCGAACGCTAGCAGGTGCGGGGTCCGGGCTCTTTCGCCGGAGAGCGCTTTTTCACTGGAAAGCACCGCTGCCGGAGCGGCCGGATCGCGGACCGGCCCGATCCCCGGGAACGTGGGAGCCGTTGGCCGCGCGGCCGGGTCGCCGTCGGCCCGGCGGTCCGCACCGGGACGACGCCCCTTCGACCACCCCCCTTGGCGCTGCGGAAGCGAGGCGGCATGTACGACCCCGACCCACCGTTGCGGCCGGTCCGCCACCGGAACGGCTACCCGCCGCTGGAGGACCTCGGCCTGATCGGCAACGGCGCGACGGCCGCGCTGGTCGGCCTGGACGGCGCCATCCCGTGGCTGTGCCTGCCCCGCTTCGACTCCGAGCCGCTGTTCTGCGGCCTGCTGGACCACGCCCGGGGCGGGCACTTCACCCTCGCCCCGGAGGGCCTGGTGGAGGCCAGGCAGCGCTACGAACCGGACACCGGCGTGCTGGTCACCGAACTGCGCGGCCCCACCGGCCTGGTGCGCGTCACCGACGCGCTGACCCTGCGCTCCGGCGCCGACCTCACCGACGACGCGCCGGCCGACCGGGGCGAACTCGTGCGCTCGGCCGTGGTGCTGGACGGGACGGTCCGGCTGCGGGCGGAGCTGGAGCCGCGCGGCGGCGCGCAGGCCCGCGCCCTGTTCAGCGGACTGGAGGTGCGCCCGCACCGGCGCCCGGACCTGCGGCTGCACCTGCGCTCCAACCGCCCGCTGACCGGCCTGTGCGGCACCCACGAGCTGCGGCAGGGCGAACGCCTGGACCTCGTGCTGTCCTGGGGCCGCTTCCACCGCCACCACCGCTTCGACACCGACGCGACGCTGAAGGCCACCGCCGAGGCCTGGCGCCGCTGGATGGGGCACTTCGCGTACGACGGCCCCCAGGAGCCCCTGGTCCGGCGGGCCGCGATCACGCTGAAGCTCTGCGACGACTGGGCCAACGGCTCGCTGGTCGCCGCCCCCACCTCCTCGCTGCCCGCGCCGATCGGCGGGATCCGCAACTGGGACTACCGCTACAGCTGGATCCGCGACGCGGCGTTCGCCGTGTTCGCCCTGCGCCGGATCGGCTTCGGCGGCGAGGCCGACGCCTTCCTCGGCTGGGTCCTGGACGCCTTCGAGACCAGCCGGCGGCCCCGGATCATGTACGACCTGCGCGGCGGCCCGGTGCCGGACGAGGTCGTGGACGGCGAACTGGAGGGCTACCAGGGCTCGGCCCCGGTCCGCTGGGGCAACGGCGCGACCGACCAGCGCCAGCACGACGTCTACGGCGAGATCCTGGACTGCGCCCACCAGTGGCTGCGCTCCGGCGGCGAGATCCAGCCCGCGCTCTGGGCCGGCCTGGCCGAGCTGGCCGACGCCGCCCGGCAGGCCTGGCGGGAGCCGGACCAGGGCATCTGGGAAGTGCGCAGCGAGGGCCGGGTGTTCACGTACTCGGCGGGCCTGTGCCAGGTGGCCCTGGACCGGGCCGCCCGGATCGGCGAGCGGCTCGGCCGGTCCGACGGGCCGGACCGCTGGCGCGCCTCGGCCGAGGAGCTGCGCCGGCTCGTCCTGGAGCAGTCCTGGGACGAGGACGCCAAGACCCTCAGCGCCCACCTGGACGGCGGCGGCACGCTGGACGCGAGCCTGCTCGCGCTCCCGCTGCGCCGGGTGGTGCCGGCCGGCCACCCGCGGATGGTGGCGACCGCCGCGGCCGTCGCCGAGCGCCTGTCGGCGGGCGGCGGGCTGCTCTACCGCTACCTGCACGAGGAGTCCCCGGACGGGCTGCCGGGCGACGAGGGCGCCTTCGTGCTGTGCAGCTTCTGGCTGGTCGACAACCTGGTCGGCCAGGGCCGGACCGACGAGGCCGGGGAGCTGTACGCCTCGCTGTGCTCCCGGGCGAGCCCGCTGGGGCTGGTGTCCGAGCAGATCGACCCGTCCACAGGAGAGTTCATGGGCAACTTCCCCCAGGCGTTCAGCCACATCGGGATCATCTCCAGCGGCGTGAACCTGGCCCGGGCGAGGGCGGGGGGACGGGCATGATCGACCGGCTCGCGATCCTCGGCGCGACCGGGGACCTCAGCGCCCGCTTCCTGCTGCCGGCACTGGCCGCGCTGCGGGCGGCGGGGCACACCGGCGACGCGCTCCGGGTGACCGGGGCGAGCCGGGAGGACTGGGACACCGGGCGGTACCGGGCGTGGGCCGCGGAGCGGCTCGACCGGCACGGCGGCGCCCTCCCGGCCGGGGCCGGGGAGGCGGTGGTCTCCGCCCTCGACTACCGGCGGGCCGACGTCACCGACCCCGCCGACGTGGCCGCGGTCGTCGCCGGGGAGGGGCCGGTGGCCGTCTACCTCGCCCTCCCGCCGGCGCTCTTCCCCGCCGCGGTCACCGCCCTGCACGCGGCGGGCCTGCCGGAGGGCAGCCGGATCGTGCTGGAGAAGCCGTTCGGCGAGGACCTGGCCGGCGCGCGGGAGCTGAACCGGCTGCTCGCCGAACTCCTGCCGGAGCGGGCGGTGTTCCGGGTCGACCACTTCCTGGCCATGACGACCGTCCAGAACGTCCTCGGCAGCAGGCTGGCCAACCGGGTGCTCGAACCCCTCTGGAACAGCACCCACATCGCCGAGGTGGACATCACCTGGGACGAGACGCTGGCGCTGGAGGGCCGGGCCGGGTACTACGACCGGGTCGGGGCGCTCAAGGACATGGTCCAGAACCACCTGCTGCAACTGCTCTGCCTGGTGGCCATGGAACCGCCGCTCACGCTCGGCGAACGGGACCTGCGCGACCGGAAGGTGGACGTGCTGCGCTCCGTACGGCCGCTGACCGAGCACGACGTGGTGCACCGCACCCGGCGGGCCCGCTACCTGCCGGGCCGGATCGGGGACCGCGACGTCCCCGCGTACGCCGAGGAGGAGGGCGTGGACCCGGCGCGCGGCACCGAGACCTTCGCCGAGGTGGAACTGGAGCTGGACAGCTGGCGGTGGGCCGGGACGCGGTTCCGGCTGCGCAGCGGCAAGGCCCTGGGGGCGGACCGCAAGGAGGTCGCGGTGCACTTCCGCCCGGTGCCCCACCTGCCGTTCGGCCCCGGCGGGAAGAGCCACGGCGGGAAGGGCTCCGGCGGGGAGGCCCACGGCGGGGAGGCCCGGCCCAACGTGCTGCGGTTCGAGCTGGAGCCGGAGGGGCTGGCCCTGGACCTGACCGGCATCGGCGCCCACGCCCACGAGCTCGTCCCGCTCTCGCTGACCGCGCGGATGGAGCCGCAGGACCTGCCCGCGTACGGGCGGCTGCTGCTGGACGTCCTGAACGGCGATCCGGCGCTGTCCATCCGCGGCGACGAGGCCGAGGAGGCCTGGCGGGTGCTCGAACCGGTGCTGGCCGCCTGGGAGCGGGGGCTCGTCCCGCTGGACGAGTACCCGGCGGGCTCGCAGGGGCCGCCGCCGCACTGGTGGTAGCCGCGCCGGTGCCCGGGTGACCGGCCGGTGGGGGGCCGGTCGGCCGGAGCCCGGGCGCTCGGGCCCCGGGCAGTGCCACTCGCGGCCCGCCCGGTGAATTCCGTCGCATTCCGGCACAGCAATCCCAGGCATCACAGTCACCACATTCGTCACAGGCGCCCGGTAAATCACTCGGCTATTTCGACGAATGACTGTTCGAGTGGCTGGTGGGATCCGAACCTCATATTTTCGGCCAAAGAATTCGCGCCCGTTCTCGGGCGTTCCGGGCGCGGCCGGGAGTCGCACCTGGGATTTTGGCGTTCCGATTACCGACGGCGGTCGCTCTCCGTTCAATCGGAAGGGGTTGCGAGCGGCTGACCCGCCGTGAAGACTGTTGCGCGTTCGTCGTCCGGACGTTCGGGACGACAGGGATTGTGCGACTCCCCGACCGTGTCGGCGCGTTCCGCGCGGCGGTTGCGGGGGTGGATCGCCAAAAGGGGGAATGGGCATGCCGGGTACGGCCGTTGCGCAGGTGGGGGCCGGGAGAGCGGCCGGCCGCCGGGGGACGGTTTTCTGTTCGAACGTGCCGGCGGGGTAAGAGTATTCGGAGGCTCGCGGTTCACCGCGATCCGGTCCGCCGTTCATCGCGCGGAGGGAAATCCGGATCGTATTCGCACCGCCCGGTCCGGGCGCGCCGACGCGACCGCGGAACGGCTCCGCGAGGGCGGGTGCGGTGCCCGGCCGCGGGCGTCCGGGGATTCCCGTTCCCGGGGCCGGACGGCCTCCGCCGGCCGGGCCGACGCCGATTCCCCCCGTTCCCGCGCGTCCTGAAGCAGGCGACGACGGCCGGGAATTCCCGCTGTGCCGCCTCCCAATCCGCGATTCCACCGCGGGCGCCCGGCGCGCCCGCACCCGAGAACCAGTCAACGGGAGTTCCGCCATGCCGTACGCCAGTCCGGCGCCCGCCCGCGAGCGGTCGCCGCTCCTCCTGCGCGGCGAGCTGCAGCACCGGCTCGACACGCTCGCGCGCGCCCACCGGGTGCCCGGCGCCCAACTGGTGCTGGACACCGGCCCGGAGGCCGTCGTCCTGCACACCGGGGTGGCCGACACCGGCACCGGGGCGCCGTTCACCGAGGACACCGCCGTTCCGGTCGGATCGCTCACCAAGCCCTACACGGCCGCCCTGGTGATGCTGCTCGCCGACGACGGCGACCTCGACCTCGACGAGCCGGTCGCCGAGCACCTTCCGGAGTTCCGGCAGCTGCCTGAAGTAACGATTCGTCACCTGCTGAGCCACACCGGCGGACTGCCCACCGGACCGGACTCCGACGCCGCCGCCCGCACCACCGCGACCCGCTACCTGTCCGCCGTCTGCACCGCCCCGGACGCGCTGTTCCCGCCCGGGACGGACTTCTCCTACTCCAACGCCGGCTACGTCGCCGCCGGGCGCCTGGTCGAGACGGTGACCGGGATGCCCTGGCACGAGGCGGTGCGCGCCCTGCTGCTCGAACCCTTCGGCACCGGGCCGGTGTTCGTCGACACCGCCGCCCCCGGGCGACCGGTCGCCGCCGGGCACGCGCTCAACGCCGCGACCGGCCTGCCCCGGGCCGTCCGGCAGAACCTGGCCCCGCTGGAGGCCCCGGCCGGCGCCCTGCTGGCCAGCGCCGCGGACCTCGCCGCGCTCGGCGCCGCCCTGGTCGGCCGCGCCAAGGTGCTGCCCCCGGACACCGCCGAGCTGATGCGCCGCCCGGAGCCCGGCGCCCGGCCGGGAGCGCTCGCCGACGGCTGGGGCGCCGGCGCGGCGCTCTACCGGCAGGACGGACGGCTGTGGTGCGGCCACGACGGCAACGCCATGGGCACCTCCTGCCACCTGCGGGCCGACCCGGACAGCGGCCTGGTGGTCGCCTTCACCGGCAACGCCGGCGCCGCCACCGCCCTCTGGCGCGAACTCGCGGCCGACCTGGAGGAGTTGGCCGGAGTACGGGTGCCCGCGGGGATCGAACCGGTCGGCGCGGGCGGACCCGTGCTGCTCGCCGCCCCGGCGACCCTGGCCGAGTGCGCGGGCGACTACCGCAACGGCGCCATCCGCTACCGGGTCGAGCCGGCCGGCGCCGGACCGGCCACCCTCTCGGTCGACGGCGACCTCCCGATCCCGCTGCGCTGCTACGCCGACCTCTCCTACGACCTGATCGCCCCCGACACCGGGCGCCCCGAACCCGGCGGGCGCTTCCACCGGGACCCGGCCACCGGCCGGATCGACCGGGTGCAGGTCTCCGGGCGCACCGCCCGCCGGGCCGCCGCCGACTGAGCCGACCGGCCCGGCCGCCGTACGCCCACCCCTGCACCGACACCCCGCACCGACACCCCGCACCGTTCCCCGGGTCCGAGGGCCGGCCACCGCCTGCCCCGCCGCCCTCGTCGTCGCCCCCCTCGGAAGGACCTTCCGCCATGGCCGACCGGCCTGCCCAGCCCGTGCGCCCGACCGCCCCGCCGCAGGCGCCGGCCGGTGGCACCACCGCACCGTCGGCGGCGCCCCGGACCCTGGACGCCCTGTTCGCCGCCCAGGCGGCCCGCACGCCGCACGCGCCCGCGCTGACCGACGGGCGGCGCAGCTGGACGTACCGCGACCTGGCCGAACGCGTCGAGCGGCTGGCCCGCGATCTGGGCCGGCGCGGCGCCGGGCCGGAGCGGACGGTGGCCCTGGTCCTGCCGCGCTCCATGGAGCTGGTCGCCGCCGAACTGGCCGTCGTCCGGGCGGGCGCCGCCTTCCTGCCCGTCGACCCGGGCTACCCCGCCGAGCGGCGGGCGCTGATGCTCGCCGACGCCGCCCCCGCGCTCGTCCTGGACGACCCGGCCGCCGTCCGCGCGGCCCTGGAGACGGACCGCCCCGAGGACCGGGACCACACCGACCTCCCGGCCGCCGACGGCACCGACCACCCGGCGTACGTGATCTACACCTCGGGCTCCACCGGGACGCCCAAGGGCGTGGTCGTCACCCACCGGGGGATCGCCGGCTTCACGGCGGCGGCCGTCGAGAACTACGCGGTCGGGCCGGGCGACCGGGTGCTCCAGTTCTCCTCGCCCAGCTTCGACGCCTCCGTCCTGGAACTGTTCGTCTCCGTCCTCACCGGCGCCACCCTGGTGATCCCCCCGGACGGCCCGTGGCTCGGCGAGGAGCTCGCCGCCGTCCTGGACGGGCAGCGCATCACCCACACCCTGATCCCGCCCGCCGCCCTGGCCACCGTCCCGGCCGGCGCGGGCCGCCACCTGCGCACCCTGATCGTCGGGGCCGAGGCCTGCTCCGCCGAACTCGTCGACCGCTGGGCGCCCGGCCGGCGCATGGTCAACTCCTACGGCCCCACCGAAGCCACCATCGTCGCCACCTGGACCGGCCCGCTCACCGCCGGCACCGGCGCGCCCACCATCGGCGGCGCCCTGCCGCACGCCCGGGTGTACGTGCTCGACGAGGCCATGCGGCCCCAGCCGGCCGGCACCGACGGCGAGCTGTACCTCGGCGGCGAGGGCGTCGCCCGCGGCTACCTCGGCCGCCCCGGCCTGACCGCCGCCCGCTTCGTCGCCGACCCCTTCGGCCCGCCCGGCGCCCGGCTCTACCGCACCGGCGACCGGGCCCGGTTCACCGCCGACGGGGAGCTGGAGTTCCTCGGCCGGCTCGACCGGCAGGTCAAGGTCCGCGGCTTCCGGATCGAGCCGGGCGAGATCGAGGCCGCGCTGCGCGCCCACCCCGCCGTCGACCAGGCCGTCGTCGTGGTCCGCGAGGACGAACCGGGCCACACCCGGCTGGTCGGCTACGCCACGCCCGCCGACCCGGAACTGCCCCCGGACCCGGCCGCGCTGCGCACCGCCCTGGCCGCCGCGCTGCCCGCCCACGTGGTGCCCGCCGCCGTCGTCGTGCTGCCCGCCTTCCCGCTCACCCCGCAGCTCAAGATCGACCAGCGGGCGCTGCCCGCGCCCGCCCGGCAGGGCGCCGCCGGCGGGCTCGCCCCGCGCACCGAACGGGAGCGCGCCCTGGCCGCCGTCTGGGCCGAGGTCCTCGGCCTCGACGCGGTGGGGGCCGAGGACGACTTCTTCGACCTCGGCGGCGACTCCGTCCTCGCCGCCCGCACCCTGGCCCGGATCACCGAACGCCTCGGCGTCCGGCTCACCCTGCGGGACGTGTTCACCGCCCGCACCGTCGCCGCCCTCGCCCCGCTGCTCGACCGGCCGGCCGCCGCCGCGCCCACCGGGCCCGTCCCGCCCGCCCCGCGCGGGGAGCCGCTGCCGCTCTCCAGCGCCCAGCGCCGGCTCTGGTTCCTGGAGGACCTCGCCACCGGCGGCACCGGCAACCACACCGGCGTCGCCCTGCGGCTGCACGGCGACCTCGACGGGGAGGCCCTCGGCCGGGCCCTGCGGCGGCTCACCGCCCGGCACGACGCGCTGCGCACCACCGTCACCGCCGTCGACGGGCGGCTCGAGCAGCACGTCGCCGAGCGGGCCGACCTGCCGCTGCGCACCGAGGACCTCGGCGCCCTGCCCGCCGGGGAGCGCGCCGAGGCGGCCGACCGCCTGCTCGCCGAGGAGCTGGAGCGGCCCTACGACCTGGCGCGGGGCCCGCTCAGCCGGGCGCTGCTGGTCCGGCTCGCCGCCGACGAGCACCTGCTGCTGTTGGCACAGCACCACATCGTCACCGACGGCTGGTCGGTCGGCGTCCTCACCCGCGAACTGGCCGCCCTCCTGCGGGCGGAGGCCACCGGCGAACCCGACGGCCTGCCCGCCCCCGCCCTCCAGTACCCCGACTACGCCCACTGGGAGCAGCACCGCCCGGCCGACCACGCCCCCGAACTCGCCTACTGGAAGCGCGCCCTGGCCGGCCTGCCCACCCTGCGGCTGCCCACCGACCGCCCCCGGCCCGCCGAGCGCGCCGGCCACGGCGCGGCGCACCGCCACCACCTCCCGGCCGAGCTGGTCGACCGGTTGCGCCACCTCGCCGCGGGCCGCGGCACCACCGTGTTCACCCTGTTCGCCGGGGCGTCCGCGCTGCTGCTCTCTCGCCACTCCGGCCAGCGGGACGTGGCCTTCGGCACCGTCGTCAACGGGCGGGAGCGGCGCGAGCTGGAGGAGGTGACCGGCTTCTTCGTCAACACCGTGGTGCTGCGCGGCGACGTGGACGAGCGGGCCACCGTCGACCGCTTCGTGGAGTCCATGCGCACCACCCTGCTGGACGCCTTCGCCCACGCCGAGGTGCCCTTCGACCGGGTGGTCGAGGAACTGGCCCCGCCCCGCGACCCCAGCCGCACCCCGCTGGTCCAGGTCGCCGTCGTCCAGCAGACCCCCGCCGCCCCGGCGCCCGCCGGCGGGCTGCGCTTCACCGACCACCCGCTGCCCCGCCCGGCCGCCCGCTTCGACCTGGTGCTGGAGTTCACCCCCGACGAGGCCGACGGCGGCTGCACGCTGACGGTCGAGTACGACACCGACCTGTTCGACCGGCGGACGGTGACCGCGCTGGCCGCCCACCTGCACCGGCTGCTGGCCGGGATGGCGGACGGGCCGCGGCGCACCCTCGCCGAGCTGCCGATGATCCCCGAGGAGGAGCAGCGCGCGCTGCTCGCCTCCCGGAAGCCGCCGCGGGAGCTCCCGGGCACCGACCCGGCCCGGCCGTCCGGATGGAGCCGGGTCCACGTCCTCGACCGCGCGCGGCGCCCCCAACCCGTCGGGGTGCCCGGCGAGTTGTACCTCGCGGGCTACTTCCCGGACCAGCCGGACGAGCGGCTCGTCCCCGACCCGTACGGCGCGCCGGGGGAGGCGATGTACGGCACCGGGGAGCTGGTGCGGTGGACCGCCGACGGCGGACTGGAGCACCTCGGCCGGGTCGAGGAGCGGGCGAAGCCCCGCGGCGGGGAGACCGACCCGGCCCCCGCCCCCGCCGCGGCCGCCCCCCGCCATGTGGCTCCCCGGACCCCCGCCGAACGCGCGCTGGCCGGCATCTGGGCCGAGGTGCTGCGGCTGGAGCGGGTCGGCGCCGACGACAACTTCTTCGACCTCGGCGGCGACTCCATCCTCGGCATCCAGGTGGTGGCCCGCTCCCGGCAGGCCGGACTGGCGGTGACCTCCCGGGACCTCTACCGCCACCAGACGGTCGCCGCGCTCGCCCTGGCCGCGGAGGACGCCGAGGCGCCCGCCACGCCCGCGCCGGTGGCCGCCACCGGGGAGGCCGCGTTGACCCCGATCCAGCGCTGGTGGTTCGAGCGGGCCGCCGGTCGGGCCGGCCACTTCGCCCAGGCCGTCTCCCTGCTGCTGCCCGGCGACCTCGACCGGGCGGCCCTGGAAGAGGCCCTGAACGACCTGGTCGCCCACCACGACGCGCTGCGCTCCGCCTTCACGGCCCCGGACGGCGCCGGCGCGGTGCGCTGGCGGATCCAGGAGCCGACGGCCCGCACCACCCTGGCCCGGCACACCGGCCCCGACCAGGACACCCCGCACTTCGGGCCGTACGACCTGGCCGGCGGCGCCCCGCTGCTGCGCGCCGTCCTGCACGAGCGCGCCGACGGCCGGCCCCCGGTCCTGCACCTGGCCGTCCACCACCTGGTGGTCGACGGGGTCTCCTGGCGGGTCCTGCTGGAGGACCTCGACACCGTGTACCGGGCCCGCCGCGAGGGCCGGGACGGCGCGGCCGCCCTCCCGGCGAAGTCCTCGCCGCTGCGGCAGTGGGCCGAGCGGCTGAGCGCCTTCGCCGCCGCGGGCGGCTTCGAGGACGAGTCCGCGTACTGGGCCGGGGCCGTGCCCGGGCCGTCCGCCGAAGAGCTCGGGAAGCCCGCCGCCGAGCCGTTCCCCGCCGAGCCCTTCCCCGCCGAGCTGGACGGCCCCGACAGCTACGCCACCGAACGCTCCGTCACCGTCCGGCTGAGCCCCGCCGACACCGCCGCCCTGCTGCGCACCCTGCCCGACACCTACCGCACCCAGGCCAACGACGTGCTGCTGAGCGCGCTGGGCCGGGCGCTGTGCGGGGCGAGCGGGCTGGAGCGGGTCGTGGTGGACGTCGAGGGCCACGGGCGCGAGGAGCTGTTCGCCGACCTCGACCTCGGCCGTACGGTCGGCTGGTTCACCACCCGCCACCCCGTCGCCCTGGCCGTCCCCGCCGGAGCCGGCTGGGACACCGTCCTCAAGCAGGTCAAGGAGCAGCTGCGCGCCGTCCCCCGGCGCGGCCTCGGCTTCGAGGCGCTGCGCCACCTCGGCCGCCCCGGTACGGCGCCCGAGGTGCCGGCCGCCCGGATCAGCTTCAACTACCTGGGCCGCATCGCCCTGCCGGACGACCCGGACGGGCTGTTCCGCGGCACCTTCCGGCCGCTGGAGCTGGACGCCGACCCGGCGGTCGAGCGCCCCCACCCGCTGGAGGTGGTCGGCCGGTTGGACGGCGACGCGCTGGAGTTCACCTGGTTCCACTCCGCCGCCGTCCACGGCAGTGCCACCGTCGAGGCCCTGGCCCGGCGCTTCGCCGAGGAGCTGGCCGACCTCGCCCGCCACGCGACCACCCCCGGCGCCGCCGGGCGCACCCCGTCCGACTTCCCGCTCGCCCGGCTCGACCAGCCGGCGGTGGACCTGATCACCGGCGCCGACCCGGGCGCGGTGGAGGACGTCCTGCCGCTCACCCCGACCCAGTCCGGCATGCTCTTCCACGGCCTCGCCGAGGAGGACAGCGGCGCCTACTTCCAGCAGCTGGACTTCGTCCTCGACGGGGTGCCCGACCCGGCCCGCCTCGCCGAGGCCTGGCGGTGGGTCACCGACCGCACCGCGGTGCTGCGCGCCCACGTCCGCTGGCAGGAGGTGCCCGAGCCGCTGCTGGTGGTGCACCGCCGGGTGGCCGTGCCGGTCAGCCACCTGGACTGGCGCGCGCTGCCCGAGGAGGAGCGCCGCACCCGGCTGGCCGAACTGCTGGACCGCGACCGGGCCCGCGGCCTCGACCTCGCCCGGGCCCCGCTCCAGCGGCTGCTGCTGATCCGCCTCTCGGACAGCCGGGTGCGGGTGCTCTGGTCGTTCCACCACCTGGTGCTGGACGGCTGGAGTCTGTTCCAGGTGCTCTCGGACGTCTTCGCGGTGCACGCCGCCCTGGCCGCCCCCGGAGCGGAAGTCCCGTACGGCACCGTGCCGGAGCGCCGGCCCTACCGCGACTACCTGGCCTGGCTGGGCGGGCGCGACCACGCCGAGGCCGAACGGCACTGGCGCACCCGCCTCGCCGGGCTGGTGGAGGCGACGCCGCTGCCGTACGACCGCGAGCCGGTGCAGAGCCACCGCGCGGAGTCCACCCGGGCGGTGCCGTTCACCCTGCCCGCCGCCGCGACCAGGGCGCTGGAGGACCTGGCGCGCGGCTCCGGGCTGACCCTCAACACCCTGGTCCAGGGCGCCTGGGCGGTGCTGCTGGGCCGCCAGGCCGGGCGGGCCGAGGTGGTGTACGGCACCACCTCCTCCGGGCGCCCGCCCGAGCTGCCCGGCGTCGAGTCGATGACCGGCCTGTTCATCACCACCCTGCCGACCCGCACCACGGTGCCCGCCGAGGGCACCCTGCTGGACTGGCTCCAGGCCCTCCAGCGGGAGCAGAGCGAGGACCGGCGGTACGGCTTCGTCCCGCTCACCCGGATGCGGGCCGGCACCGGACTGCCCGAGCAGACCGGCCTGTTCGACAGCCTGGTGGTCTTCGAGAACTACCCGGTCGACGAGGACGCGGCCGACGCCCACGGCCTGCGGCTGCGCGACCTGGACGGCATCGAGACCACCAACTACCCGCTCGCCCTGCTCGCCTACCCCGGCCCGGAGCTGTCCCTGCGGCTCTGCTACGACCCGCGGCTGTTCGACGAGTCCACCGTGCGGCGGCTGGCCGACCAGCTCACCGCCGCGCTGACCGGCCTTTCCGCCGGCGCCCACCGCCCGCCCGCGCGGCTGCCGCTGCTGACCGCCGAGGAGCGGCACCGCGTCCTGGTCGACTGGAACGCCACCGCCGCCGAGCAGCCCGCGGCCGACATCGCCGAGCTGTTCGCCGAGCAGGTGCTCCGCACCCCCGGGGCGGTCGCCCTGGAGGCCGGCGAGCAGCGCCTCACCTACCGCGAACTGGACGCCCGGGCCGCCGAGTTGGCCGGGCACCTGGCCGCGCACGCGGTCCGGGTGGAGCAGCCGGTCGGGGTGCTGATGGAGCGCTCCGTCGAGCTGGTCGTCGCCCAGCTGGCACTGGTCCGCACCGGCGGCGTCTTCGTGCCGCTGGACGGCCGGGCGCCGCGCGAGCGGCTGCACCGGATGCTGGCCGAGGCGGGCGCCGAGCTGCTGCTCACCGACGCCCGCTGGGCGGAGACCGCCGCCGAGCTGCGCCCCGCCGAGCGGGTGCTGCGCGTCGACCGGCCGGACCGCACCGGGGTGCCGGCCGCGCCCCCGGCGGCCGTCCACCCCGACAACGTCCAGTACCTGATGTTCACCTCGGGCTCCACCGGCACCCCCAAGGGCGTCGCGGTGCGCCGCCGGGACGTCGCCGCGCTCGCCCTGGACCGCGCCTTCACCGGCCACGACCGGGTGCTGGTGCACTCCCCGCACGCCTTCGACGCCGCCACCTACGAGCTCTGGGTGCCGCTGCTGCGCGGCGGCACCGCCGTCCTCGCCCCGCCGGAGGACCTGGACGCCGCCGCCGTCCGGCACGCCGTCACCGAACGGGGCGTGACCTGCCTGTGGCTGACGGCCGGGCTGTTCCGGCTGCTCGCCCAGGAGGACCCGGGCTGCCTGCGCGGCGCCCGCGAGGTATGGACCGGCGGCGAGGCGGTGCCCGGCGCCGCCGTCCGCAAGGTCCTGGCGGCCTGCCCCGGCCTCACCGTGGTCGACGGCTACGGGCCGACCGAGACCACCACCTTCGCCACCCGCCGGGCCTTCCGCGAGGGCGACGAGCTGCCCGCCACGCTGCCGATCGGCCGCCCGCTGGACAACACCCGGGTGTACGTCCTGGACGGCGCGCTCCAGCCCCAACCGCCGGGCATCACCGGTGAGCTGTACATCGCCGGGGCCGGGCTCGCACGCGGCTACGCGGGCCGCCCCGGCGAGACCGCCGCCCGCTACCTCGCCGACCCCTTCGGCCCGCCCGGCGCCCGGATGTACCGCACCGGCGACACCGTCCGGTGGAGCGCGGACGGCGAACTGCACTTCGTCGGCCGCGCCGACGACCAGATCAAGATCCGCGGCTTCCGGATCGAACCCGCCGAGATCGAGGCCCGGCTCACCGCCCACCCGGCCGTCGCCGAGGCCGTGGTCTCGCTCCAGCAGGACGCCGGACGCAAGCGCCTCGCCGCCCACCTGGTGCCCGCCGAGGGCGCCGAGCCGCCCGGCGCCGCCGAGCTGCGCGCCCACCTGGCCGCCGACCTGCCCGACTACATGCTGCCCGCGGCCTTCGTCACCCTGCCCGAACTCCCGCTCACCGCCAACGGCAAGGTGGACCGCCGCCGGCTGCCCGCCCCCGACTGGTCGACGGGCGGCGACCGCCCCCACCGCGCCCCCGGCACCGACCGCGAGCGGCTGCTCGCCGCGATCTGGGCCGAGCTGCTCGGGGTCGAACGGGTCGGGCTGGACGACGACTTCTTCCTGCTCGGCGGCGACTCCATCCTGAGCATCCAGGTGGTCTCCCGGGCCCGCGCCGCCGGCCTCGCGCTCTCCCCGCGCGACCTGTTCCGGCACCCCACCGTCGCCGCCCTGGCCGCGGCCGCCGGCAGCGCCGTCACCGTCGCGGGCACCGAACCGGTCGGCGGCGAGGTCGGCCTGACACCGATCCAGCACTGGTTCCTCGACCCGAACCCGCCGTACGCCCACCACTTCGACCAGTCCCTGGTGGTGGAGGCCCCCGGCGCCGTCGACCCCCGGGCCCTGCGCCGCGCCCTGGCCGCCCTGTGGGCGCACCACGACGCGCTGCGCTCCCGCTTCACCCGCGCCGAGGACGGCACCTGGCGGCAGCACTGCGCCCCCGCCGAGGAGGCCGCGCCCGAGCTGCTGGAGGTCCACGGCCACGGCGCCGAGGAGGCGGTGACCGCGGCCGCCCACGCCTCCTTCCGGCCGGCCGACGGTCCGCTGCTCACCGCCCGGCTGTTCCAGGCCGACGGCGCCCGGCCCGACCGGCTGCTGCTGGCCGTCCACCACCTGGTGGTCGACGGCGTCTCCTGGCGGGTGCTGCTGGAGGACCTGGAGACCGCCTACCGGCAGGCCGTCGAGGGCCGCCCGCTGCGGCTGCCCGCCCGCACCAGCTCCGTCCGGGAGTGGGCCCGCCGCCTGGCCGCGCACACCGCGGCCGGCGGCTTCGACGGGCAGCGCGACCACTGGGCGGCCGCCGCCCGGGCCTGCGCCACCCCGCTGCCGGTGGACGGCGACGGTACCAACACCGCCGCCGACCTGCGCGAGGTGACCGTCCGGCTGGACCGCGACCGCACCGACGCCCTGCTGCGCCAGGTCCCCGCGGTCTACCGCACCCGGATAGACGACGTGCTGCTCACCGCGCTCGGCCGGGTGCTCGCCGACTGGACCGGGCGCGGCACCGTCGCCGTCGGCCTGGAGGGCCACGGCCGCGAGGACCGGCTGTTCGACGGCCTCGACCTGTCCCGCACGGTCGGCTGGTTCACCTCGCTCTTCCCCGTCGCCCTCGACGTCCCGGCGGGGGACTGGGGCACCGCCCTGAAGGCCGTCAAGGAGCAGCTGCGGGCGGTGCCCGACCGCGGCCTCGGGTACGGTGCGCTGCGCCACCTCGCCGGGGACGTGGCGCTCGCCGACGCGCCCGCCCCCGGCATCGCCTTCAACTACCTGGGCCGCTTCGACTGGTCCGCCGACGGCGCCGCCCTGGTCGGCGCCGTCCCCGGCGGCCTCGGCGGCGCGGAGGCGCCCGGCACCGAGCGCCCCCACCTGCTGGACGTGGTCGCCCGGGTCGAGGACGGCGAGCTGGAGATCGGCTGGTACTACAGCACCGGCCGGCACCGCGCCGACACCGTCACCGGCCTCGCCCACGCCATGCTGGGCGCCCTGGAGGAGATCGTCGCCCACTGCGCCGAGCCCGGCGCGGGCGGCCGCACCCCCGCCGACTTCCCGCTCGCCCGGCTCGACCAGGCGGCCGTGGACCGGATCGCCGGGGACGGCCGAGCCGTCGCCGACGTCTACCCGCTGACCCCGATGCAGGCCGGGATGCTCTTCCACAGCCTGCTCGACCCGGACGGCGACACCTACGTCAACCAGGTCCAGCTGGTGCTGGACGGGGTCACCGACCCGCACGCGCTGGCCGAGGCCTGGCAGCGGACCGCCGACGCCAACGCGATCCTGCGCACCCGGCTCAGCTGGCAGGACGGCGCCGAACCGCTCCAGGTCGTCCAGCACCGGGCCGCCGTCCCGGTCGTCCACCACGACTGGACCGGCCGCCCCGCCGAACAGGTCGAGCGGGACACCGCCCGGCTGCTCGCCGAGGACCGGGCGGCCGGCATCGACCTCGGCGGCGCGCCGCTGCTGCGCCTCGCCCTGATCCGGCTGACACCGACCCGGGTCCGGGTGGTGTGGACCTTCCACCACGTGCTGCTCGACGGCTGGAGCGCCGCCCAGGTCTTCGACGAGGTGTGCGAGCGCTACGCCGCCCTGACCGCCGGACGCGCCCCCGCTCCGGCCGAGCGGGCGCCCTACGCCGACTACCTGCGCTGGCTGGCCGGCCAGGACGGGGCGGAGGCCGAGCGGTACTGGCGCGACACCCTGGCCGGCTTCCCCGCCCCCACCGAACTGCCCCGGGACCGCCGCCCGGCCGGCGCCCACCGCGCCTCCTCCTCGGCCTCGGTGCGGGTCGCCCTCGGCGCCGAGCTGTCCGAGCGGCTGCGCGACACCGCCCGGCAGGCCGGGCTGACCGTCAACACCGTGCTCCAGGGCGCCTGGGCGCTGCTGCTCTCCCGCTACGGCGGCGGGGACGACGTGGTGTTCGGCACCATCGTCTCCGGCCGGCCCGCCGAACTCCCCGGCGTCACCTCGATGGTGGGGCTGTTCATCAACGCCCTGCCCACCCGGGTGCGGATCGACCCCCGGCGCCCGCTGCGGGAGCTGCTGCGGGAGGTCCAGGACCACCAGTCCGAGGCCCGCCGGCACGACGCCGTCTCGCTGGCCCAGCTCCAGGGCTGGAGCGAACTGCCCGGCGGCACCGCCCTGTTCGACAGCCTGGTGGTCTTCGAGAACTACCCCTTCGACGCCCAGTCGCTGACCCGGCACGGCCTCGGCGTGGAGACCGAGCAGGTGCTGGAGCCGACCAGCTACCCGCTCAGCGTGGTGGTCGCGCCCGGCGAGTCCATCGAGGTCGGCCTGGACCACGACCCGGCCCTCTTCGACACCGCCACCGTCGAAGGGCTCGGCGCGGGCCTGCGCACCCTGCTCGCCGGAATGGCGGCCGGCCTCGACCGGCCGGTGGGCGAACTGCCGCTGCTGGAGCCGGCCGAGGGGCGCGCACTGGTGGCCCGCCTCGGCGGGGCGTTCGCCGAGGCGCCGGACGGCACCCTGCCCGAGGCCTTCGCCCGGCAGGCCGCCCGCACCCCCGACGCCCCGGCGGTCCGCTCCGGCGACGAGCAGCTGACCTACCGGGAGCTCGACGAGCGCTCCAACCGGCTGGCCCGGCTGCTGATCGCGGCCGGGGCCGGCCCCGAGCGCTTCGTCGCGCTCGCGCTGCCCCGCACCGTCGAACTCGCCGTGGCACTGATCGCGGTGCTCAAGAGCGGCGCCGCCTACCTGCCCGTCGACCCCGGCTACCCGGCCGAGCGGATCGCCTACCTCTTCGAGGACGTCCGGCCCGACGCCGTCGTCACCGGCACGGCGACCGCCGGACGGCTGCCCGACGGCCCGTCCACCCGGATCGTGCTGGACGACCCCGCCTGCCGCGAGCGCCTGGCCGCCGCCCGCGCCGACGCCGTCCGCGACGAGGAGCGGCACGGCGCCCTGCGCCCGGAGCACCCCGCGTACGTCATCCACACCTCCGGCTCGACCGGCCGCCCCAAGGGCGTGGTGGTCGCCCACAGCTCGGTGCTCGCCCTGACCGACTGGGCCGCCGCCGAGTTCGCCGACGGCGGCCTGGCCCACGTGCTCGCCGCCACCTCGCTCAACTTCGACGTGTCGGTGTTCGAGATCTTCGCGCCGCTGCTCTCCGGCGGCCGCGTGGAACTCCTGCGCGACCTGCTGGCGCTGGCCGAGCGCCCCGGCCCCTGGCGGGCCGGCCTGCTCAGCGCGGTGCCCTCGGCCCTCGGCGGACTGCTCGCTGACGGCGCCGTGCACCTCGCGGCGGACACCGTGGTGCTGGCCGGCGAGGCACTGCCCGCCCGCACCGTCCGGCAGGTCCGCGAGGCCGTCCCCGGCTGCCGGGTGCTGAACGTCTACGGCCCCACCGAGGCCACCGTCTACGCCACCGCCCACACCTGCGACCCCGCCGACCCGGACCGCGACCCGCCGATCGGCCGCCCGGTCGGCGGCGCCCGGGCCTACGTCCTGGACGAGCGGCTGCGCCCGGTGCCCGTCGGCGCGCCCGGGGAGCTGTACCTGGCCGGCACCGGCGTGGCCCGCGGCTACCTGCGCCGCCCCGGCCTGACCGCCGCCCGCTTCCTGCCCGACCCGTACGGCCCGCCCGGCGCCCGGATGTACCGCACCGGCGACCGGGTGCGCTGGAGCGCCGACGGCGGCCTCGACTACCTCGGCCGCGCCGACGACCAGGTCAAGGTGCGCGGCTTCCGGATCGAACTCGGCGAGGTCGAGGCCGCCCTGGCCCGCCACCCCCGGGTGACGGCGGCCGCCGCCCGGGTGGTCGACCAGGACGGCCACAAGCGGCTGGTGGGCTACGCGGTGCCGCGCGACGGCGCCCTGCCCGACCAGGCCGAGTGGCGGGCCTTCCTCGGCGACACCCTCCCCGGCCACCTGGTGCCCGCCCTGGTGGTGCCGCTGGAGCGGCTGCCGCTCGGCGCCACCGGCAAGCTGGACCGGCGCGCCCTGCCCGAGCCGGTGTGGGCCGCGCCCGCGACGGAGGCCGGCCGGCCCCCGCGCACCGACACCGAGCGAGCCCTCGCCGCCATCTGGCGCGAGGTGCTCGGGGTGCCCGACGTGAGCGCGGACGACAACTACTTCGCCCTCGGCGGGGACTCCATCCTCGGCATCCAGATCGTCTCGGCGGCCCGCCGGGACGGCCTCGCGCTGACCCCCCGGCACCTGTTCGCCCACCAGACCCTGGCCGAACTCGCCCGCGCCGCCGAGCGCTCACCGCGGCCCGAGCCCGCCGCCGACCAGGGCGCGGTGGTCGGCGAGGCCCCGCTCACCCCCGTCCAGCACTGGCTGCTGGACACCCTGGACGGCGACCCGGCCCAGCTCACCCAGTCCGTCTCCTTCACCCTCGCCCCGGACACCGACGAGGAAACCCTGCGGGCCGCGCTGGCCGCCGTCCTGGACCACCACGACGCGCTGCGGCTGCGCTACGAACCGCTCGCCGACGGCCGGTGGCGCCAGCACGGCACCGCCCCCGGCCAGGCCCCCGAACTGCGCCCGCACGAGCTGCCCGCCGCCGAGGGGGAGCAGCGCGCGACCGTCCTGCGGGACCTCGGCGAGCGACTGGCCGAGGGCTTCGACCTGGCCGCCGGGCCGCTGCTGCGGGCCGAGCTCTGCCGCTTCGCCGACGACCCCCGCCCGGTGCTGCTGCTGGCCGCGCACCACCTGGTGGTGGACGCGGTGTCCTGGCGGATCCTGCTGGAGGACCTGGAGCGCGCCCACAACGCGCTGAGCGCGGGCGAGCGGCCCGACCTCGGCGCCAAGAGCACCTCCTTCCGGGCCTGGGCCGAACGGCTCGCCGCGCACACCGCGGCCGGCGGCTTCGACGCGGAACTCCCGTACTGGCAGGGCCTGGTGGACGGCGACCTGCCGGTGGACCTGGACGGCGCCAATACCGCCGACACCGAGGAGTCGCTGACCTTCGCCCTGGACGCCGAGTCCACCCGCCGGCTGCTCCAGGACGTCCCGGAGGCCTACCGCACCCGGGTCAACGACGTCCTGCTCTGCGCCCTCGGCCGGGTACTGGCCCGCTGGACCGGACGCGGCCGGGTGCTGGTCGCCCTGGAGGGCCACGGCCGCGAGGAGCCCTTCGACGGCGTCGACCTCTCCCGCACCGTCGGCTGGTTCACCACGATGTACCCCGTCGCCCTGGACGTGCCCCCGGACGCCGACCCCGGCACCGCCCTGAAGGCCGTCAAGGAGAGCCTGCGCGCCGTCCCCGGCGGCGGCCTCGGCCACGGCGCCCTGCGCCACCTCAAGCCGGTGCCGGGCCTGGCGCTGCCGCGGATCGGCTTCAACTACCTGGGCCGGCAGGACTGGACCGCCACCCCCGGCGGCCTGCTGCACGCCCCGGCCGGCCCGCTCACCGGCGGCATGGACCGCACCGCCCGCCGCCCCCACCTGCTGGACGTGCTCGGCCTGGTCGCCGAGGGCCGGCTCTCCTTCACCTGGTCCTACTCCCGCGCGGTGCACCACAGCGGGACGGTCGCCCGGCTGGCCGCCGAACTGCTGGACGAGCTGCGGGAGCTCGTCCGCCACTGCGCCGAACCCGGCGCCGGCGGCCGCACCCCCTCCGA
Organism: Kitasatospora sp. NPDC056800; assembly: GCF_042789775.1. Lineage (NCBI taxonomy): Bacteria > Bacillati > Actinomycetota > Actinomycetes > Kitasatosporales > Streptomycetaceae > Kitasatospora > Kitasatospora sp. NPDC056800. The sequence continues at coordinate 31,660 of NZ_JBHUAL010000013.1, forward strand.
CTTCCCGCTGGCCGGCCTCGACCAGGCCGGCGTCGACCGGCTGGCCGGCACCGGACGGGAGGTGACGGAGATCCAGCCGCTCACCCCCACCCAGACCGGCATGGTGGTGCACGGCCTGGACGAGGCCGAACACGGCCTGTACGTCGAGCAGATCACCTTCGTCCTGGACGGCGCCCGCGACCCGGGCCTGCTGGCCGCCGCCTGGCAGCACGTCGTCGACCGCACTCCCGTGCTGCGCACCTCGGTGGTGCTGCGCGACGTGCCGGTGCCGCTCCAGGTGGTCCACCGGCAGGCGGTGCTGCCGGTCGCCGAGCACGACTGGAGCGAGCTGGGCGAGGCCGAGCGCGCCGCCCGGCTGGAGGAACTGCTCGCCGAGCAGCGGGCCCGCCCGCTGGTGCTGGACCGGCCCCCGCTGCTGCGGCTCGACCTGGTCCGGCTCGGCCCGGAGCAGGTTCGGGTGGTCTGGGCCTTCCACCACGTGCTGCTGGACGGCTGGAGCGTCTTCCACGTCCTCGCCGACGTGCTGGCCGCGCACGCCGCCCTGGCCCGGGGTGAGCGCCCCGAGCTGCCCGAGCGCCGCCCCTTCGCCGAGTACGTCCGCTGGCTCGCCGCCCGCGACACCGGTGCCGCCGTCGAGCACTGGCGCGGCGTGCTGGGCGACCTCGCCGCCCCCACCCCGCTGCCCTACGACCGCCGGCCAGCCCAGGGCGACACCGCCCGCTCCGGCGACTGGCTCTCGCACCGGCTGGACGAGGCCGCGACCGCGCGGCTCCAGGAGTTCGCCCGCCGCCACCGCCTCACCCTCAACACCGTGGTGCAGGGCGCCTGGGCGCTGCTGCTGTCGCGCTGGAGCGGGGAGCAGCGGGTCTGCTTCGGCACCACCGTCTCCGGCCGGCCCGCCGACCTGGCCGGCTCCGACGGCATCGTCGGCCTGTTCATCACCACCCTGCCCGCCCGGGTCGCCGTCGACGGCCGGCAGCCCTGCGCCGACTGGCTGCGCACCCTCCAGGAGGAACAGGCCGAGGACCGCCGCTTCGACCACCTGCCGCTCGCCCGGATGCACGGGCTGAGTCAGGTCCCGCCGGGCACCGAGCTGTTCGACAGCCTGGTGGTCTTCGAGAACTACCCGGTCGGCGACGCCACGGCCGGCGCGTACGGCCTGCTGGTACGCGACCTGGACGCCCGGGAGGCCACCAACTACCCGCTCACCGTGGTCGTCTCGCCCGGCGAGCGGCTCGCCGTGGAACTCGGCCACGACCCGCGCTTCCTCGACCGGCGGACCGCCGGGCGGCTCGCCGACCAGCTGCTGCACACCCTGAACGCGCTGGCCGCCTCGGACGGCGCCACCCCGCTGGACGGGCTCGACCTGCTGCCGCCCGGCGAACGGGAGCGGCTGCTGCACGGCCCCGCCCGCCCGGCGCTCGCCCCGGTGCCCCCGGCGACCCTGCCCGCCCTGGTCGAGGCCGCCGCGGACCGGTGGCCGGAGGCCGTCGCGCTGAGCGCGGACGGCCTGGAGCTGACCTACGCCGAGGCCGAGGCGCACGCCAACCGCCTCGCCCACCGGCTGATCGCGCGCGGCGCCGGCCCCGGGGAGACCGTCGCCCTGCTGCTGCCCCGCTCGGCGGACACCGTGCTCGCCGAACTGGCGGTGGCGAAGACCGGCGCCGCCTTCCTGCCCGTCGACCCGCACTACCCGGAGGAGCGGATCGGGGCGATGCTGCGCGACGCGGCGCCCGCGCTGACCCTGGACGCCAAGGAGGTCGCCGAGCTGCTCGCCGCCGACCCCGACGGCGCCCCCGGCCACCGCCCCACCGACGCCGACCGCACCCGCCCGCTCGACCCGGACGACCCCGCCTACGTCATCTTCACCTCCGGCTCCACCGGCACCCCGAAGGGCGTCGTGGTCACCCACCGGGGCCTCGCCGCCTTCGCCGCCGCCGAGGCCGCCCACTACCAGGTGGCCCCGGGGGACCGGGTGCTGGCCTTCGCCACCCCCAGCTTCGACGCCTCCGTGCTCGAACTGTGCCTGGCCCTGCCGCACGGCGCCCGGCTGGTGGTGCCCGAGCCCGGACCGCTGCTCGGCGCCCACCTGGCCGGACTGCTCCGGGCGGAGCGGATCACCCACACCCTGCTGCCGCCCGCCGCCCTCGCCACCCTGCCGGCCGACACCCCCGGAAGCCTGCCCGCGCTGAAGACCCTGATCGTCGGCGCGGAGGCCTGCGGCCCCGACCTGGTCGCCCGCTGGGCCCCGCACCACCGGATGGTCAACTCCTACGGCCCCACCGAGGCCACCGTCGTCGCCACCTGGTCCGCGCCGCTCACCGCCGACGGCGCCGCCCCGCCGATCGGCCGCCCGCTGCCCGGCACCGGCGCGTACGTCCTGGACGCCCGGCTGCGGCCGGTGCCCGACGGCGTCCCCGGCGAACTGTGGCTGAGCGGCCCTGCCCTGGCCCGCGGCTACCTCGGCCGCCCCGGCCTGACCGCCGCCCGCTTCACCGCCGACCCGTACGGGCCGCCCGGCGGCCGGATGTACCGCACCGGCGACCTGGTGCGCCGCGACCGCCACGGCGAACTGCACTACCTGGGCCGCACCGACCACCAGCTCAAGCTGCGCGGCCACCGGATCGAGGCGGGCGAGGTGGAGGCCGTGCTGGCGCGCCACCCGGCCGTCCTGGACGCGGTGGTGAGCATCCGGGAGGACGAGCCCGGACTGCCCCGGCTGGTCGCCCACCTGCTGGCCGCCCCCGGCGCCGAACCGCCGACCGCCGCCGAACTGCGCGCCCTGGCCGCCCGCGCCCTGCCCGGCCCCATGGTCCCCACGGCCTTCGCGGTACTGGAGCGCTTCCCGCTCACCGCGAGCGGCAAGACCGACCGCGCGGCCCTGCCCGCCCCCGACCCGGCCGAGGCCGAGCCGGCCGGACGGGTGGCCCCCCGCACCCCCACCGAGGAGGCGGTGGCGGAGATCTGGGCCGAGGCCCTGCGCACCGCCGTCGGCGCCACCGACGACTTCTTCCAGCTGGGCGGCGACTCCATGCGCGCCCTGCTGATCGCCTCCCGGGCCAACGACGCCTTCGGCGTCACGCTCACCCCCCGCGACGTGCTGGTCTCCCGCACCGTGGCCGCCCTGGCCGACCTGGTGGAGGACCTGGTGCTCAGCGAACTCGAAGCCGCCGCGCTGGACGGCCCCGACGAACCCGCCGCCCCCGGCAGCCCCGACGATGACGAACGGTGAGGACCCGACGACCATGACGCCTTCGACGCCTCCGACGCCCTCGAAGCGGGACCGCGCCGCGGCCCTGCCCGCCGACCTGCGCGAAGCCCTGCGCCGGCGGCTGGCCGGCCGGTCCGGCGGCGACGGGGCCGCCGCCGAGCGGGCCATCCCGCGCGCCGACCGCGGCCGTCCGCTGCCGCCGTCCTTCGTCCAGCAGCGGCTCTGGTTCCTCGACCGGCTGCGCCCCGGGGACCCGCGCTACAACAGCGCCGTCGCCCTGCGCTTCACCGGCGAGCTGGACCGCACCGCGCTCGCCGCGGCGCTGACCGCCGTGGTGGCGCGCCACGAGGCGCTGCGCACCACCTTCGCGGAGAGCGACGGCCGGCCGGTGCCGACCGTCCGGGAGCCCGGGCCGGTGGAGCTGCCGGTCCGCGAACCGGCCGAGGGCGAGAGCCTGGACGCCGTCCTGCTCCAGGAGTACTCCCGGCCCTTCGACCTCGAACGGGGGCCGCTGCTGCGCGCCCTGCTGGTCGCCGAGACGCCGCACGCCCACGTCCTGCAGCTGACCGCCCACCACATCGTCACCGACGGCTGGTCGATGGGCGTCGTCCTGGACGAACTGTGCACCGCCTACGACGCCCTGGCCCGCGGCGCCGACCCCGCACTGCCCGAAGTCGCCGCCCAGTACCCGGACTTCGCGGCCTGGCAGCGCGAGCAGCTCGCCGGCGACCGGCTGGAGCGGCAGCTCGCCCACTGGCGGGAGAAGCTGGCCGGCGCCGTGCCGTCCGACCTGCCGCTGGACCACCCGCGGCGCGGCGAGGAGGCCGGCCCCGGCGGCCTGCACACCTTCACCGTCCCCGCGCCGCTCACCGCCCGGCTGCGCGCCCTCGCGACCGAGCAGCAGGGCACCCTCAACACCGCGCTGGTGGCCGGCACCCAGGCGCTGCTCGCCCGCTGGTCCGGCCAGCAGGACGTCACCGTCGGCTCGCTGATGGCCGGGCGCACCCGCACCGAACTGGAACGGGCCGTCGGCTGCTTCGTCAACACGGTGGTGCTGCGCACCCGGGTGGCGCCCGACGCCTCCTTCCGCGAACTGCTCGCCGCCGCCACCGAGACCGGCAACGACGCCCTCGCACACGGCGACACGCCCTTCGAACGGATCGTCGAGGCGGTCGGCGCGCCCCGCGAGGCCGGCCGCAACCCGCTGTTCGACGTCCTGGTGCTGCTGCACCCCGCCCCGCCCACCGCCGGGGACCGGCCCGGACTCGCCACCGCCCCGGTCACCGTGCCCCGGCAGGCCGCCACCTTCGACCTCAGCGTGGAGTTCGTCCCCGACGGCGAGGCGCTCACCGGCGTCCTGGAGTACCGCGCCGACCTCTTCGACGCCCCCACCGCGGGCCGGATGGCCGAGCAGCTGCTGCGCCTGCTGGAGGGCGCCGCCGCCGAACCGGACCGCCCGCTCGCCACCCTGCCGCTGCTCTCCGCGCGGGAGACCGAGCAGGTCACCCGGGGCTGGAACGCCACCGAGCTGCCCGTCGAGGCCGTCAGCCTGCCGGAGCTGCTCCGGCGCCGGGCCGAACGGACCCCGCACGCCCTGGCCCTGGTCGCGGGGGAGGAGCGCCTCGACTACGCCGAACTGGACGCCCGCGCCGAACGGCTCGCCCGCCGACTGGCCACCACCGGCGCCGGCCCCGAACGGCTGGTCGCGCTGCGACTGCCGCGCACCGCCGACCTGGTGGTGGCCGTCCTCGCGGTCTGGAAGGTCGGCGCCGGCTACCTGCCGCTCGACCCGGCGCTGCCCTGGGAGCGGGTCGTCTACGTGCTCGAGGACGCCGGGCCGGCCCTGTTCCTGGACGAGGACACCCTGCGCGACCTGTCGGGCAACGACGACCCGGTCGACGTCGTCCTTCCCACGCCGGACCTCGCGACCCCCGCGTACGTGCTCTACACCTCCGGCTCCACCGGCCGCCCCAAGGGCGTCAGCGTCCCGCACCGCGCCCTGGCCCACCTGCTCGCCGCCCACCGGGCCGGCTTCGTCGCCGACGCGGGCGGCGGCCCGCTGAACGTCGCCCTGACCGCCTCCTTCTCCTTCGACACCTCGCTGGAGGGCCTGCTGCTGCTCGCGGACGGCCACCCGCTGCACCTCGTCGACGAGACCACCCGGATGGACCCGGCCGCCCTGGTCGAGTACGTCGTCCGCCACCGGATCGACTTCCTCGACCTCACCCCCTCCTACCTGCGCCAACTGCTGCCCGCCGGGCTGCTCGACGACCCCCGCCACCGCCCCCGGGTGCTGATGCTCGGCGGCGAGGCGGTCGCCCCCCGGCTCTGGCGCGAGCTCGCCGCCCGCCCGGAGACGGCCGCCTACAACTACTACGGCCCCACCGAGTGCACCGTCGACGCCATCGCCTGCCGGATCGACGGCGGGGACCGGCCGCTGATCGGCCGCCCGCTGCCCAACGTCCGCGCCTACGTCCTGGACGGCCGGCTCCAGCCCGTGCCGCCCGGGGTCAGCGGTGAGCTCCACCTGGCCGGCGAGCAGGTCGCCCGCGGCTACGACGGCCGCCCCGGCCTGACCGCCGCCCGCTTCACCGCCGACCCGTACGGCCCGCCCGGCACCCGGATGTACCGCACCGGCGACCTGGCCCGCTGGACGGCCGACGGGCGCCTGGAGTACCTCGGCCGCGCCGACGACCAGGTCAAGGTGCGCGGCCACCGGATCGAACCCGGCGAGATCGAGGCGGCCCTGCTCGACCTGCCCGAGGTCCGCGCCGCCGCCGTGGCCGCCGTCCCCGACGCCCACGGCCACCACCGGCTGGCCGCCTACCTGGTCTTCGCCGACGGCGCCGCCCGCCCCGCCGCCGCCCTGCGCGCCGCCCTGCGCCGGGTGCTGCCCGACCACCTGGTGCCGTCCTCCTTCACCGTGCTCGACGCCCTGCCGCTCGGCACCAGCGGCAAGCTCGACCGCCGCGCCCTGCCCGCCCCCGAAACCGACGCCCGGGAAGGGGAGTTCACCGCCCCGCGCACCCCCGAGGAGGAGACCCTCGCCGCCATCTGGGCCGAGGTGCTGGGCGTGCCCAGGGTCGGCGTCACCGACAACTTCTTCGAACTCGGCGGCGACTCGATCCTGAGCATCCAGGCCGTCTCCCGGGCCCGCGCGGCGGGCCTGCGGATCGGCTCCCAGGACGTCTTCCGCCACCAGACCGTCGCCGACCTGGCCGCCGCGGCCCGCACCGCCGAGCCGCCGGCCGCCCCCGCGCCGCGCCACCACCAGGACGGGCCCGCCCCGCTGACCCCCGTCCAGGAGTGGTTCTTCGCCGCCCACGGCCCGCTGCGGCACTTCACCATGTCGATGCTGCTCGACCTGCCGTACGGGCTGGACGAAGCCGCGCTGGACCGGGCACTGGGCGCGCTGGTGGCCGCCCACCCGGCGCTGCGCACCCGCTTCACCCGCACCGGGGACGGCTGGCGGCAGGAACCGGCCGCGGACGCCGGAGCGCTGCTGACCGCCCTCGACCCGGCCACCGACCCCGCCGACGACCGGGAGGCGGAACGGGAGGCGGCCGCCGAGGCCGCCCGCGCCGAGCTGGACCCGGCCACCGGGGCGCTGCTGCGCGCCGTCCTGTTCCGGCCCGCCGACGGCGCCCGGCCCCAACTCCTCCTGACCGCCCACCACCTGGCCGTCGACAGCGTGTCCTGGCGGGTCCTGCTCGCCGACCTGGCACAGGCCTACCGGCAGGCCGCCGAGGGCCGCACCCCCGACCCGGCGCCCGAGCCCACCGCCTTCACCGACTGGGCCCACCGGCTCGCCGAACTCGTCCGGACCGGCGGCCTGGACGCGGACCTGCCGTACTGGACCGCCGAGACCGCCGCCCCCGCCGGGCCGCTGCCCGTCGACCTGCCCGGCACCCCCACCGCCGGCTCGGTGCGCACCCTGCGCCACCGGCTCGACCGGGCCACCACCGAGGCGCTGCTGCGGAAGGTCCCCGAGGCCTACCGGACCCAGGTCAACGACGTGCTGCTCAGCGCGCTGGGCCGGGCCCTCGCCGACTGGACCGGCACCGGGCGGGTCGCCGTCGCCCTGGAGGGCCACGGCCGCGAGGACCTCTTCGACGGCCTCGACCTCTCCCGCACCGTCGGCTGGTTCACCACCCAGTACCCCGTCACCCTGGACCTGCCGGAAGGGACGGACTGGGCCGCCACCCTCAAGCGGGTCAAGGAGCGGCTGCGCGCCGTGCCCCGCCGGGGCCTGGGCTACGAGGCCCTCGCCCGGCTCGGCTCGGCCGCCGCGCTGAGGGACCGTCCGCTGCCGCAGGTCTGCTTCAACTACCACGGCCAGTGGACCGCCCCCGAGGGCGGCGACTTCGCCCCCGCCGGGCAGGCCCCCGGCCGCGACCTCGCCCCCGACGAGCCGCTGGACCACCTGCTCGACGTCTCCGCCGTCGTCGCCGACGGCGAGCTGGAACTCACCTGGCACTACAGCGACCGGGTGCACCGGGAGGAGACCGTCCGGGCCCTGGCCGAGGCCACCGCCGCCGCGCTCACCGGCATCGTCGAGCACTGCGCGAGCCCCGGCGCCGGCGGCCGCACCCCCTCCGACTTCCCGCTGGCCGGCCTCGACCAGGCCGCGCTGGACCGACTGGTCGGCGACGGCCGGGACGTGACGGACCTGCTGCCGCTCACCCCGCTCCAGGAGGGCATGCTCTTCCACCGCCTGGTCGGCGGCGAGGACGACGTCTACCTCGACCAGGCCGCCCTGCTGCTGGACGGCGTCGCCGACCCGCACGCCCTCGCCCTGGCCTGGCAGCGGGTCGCCGACCGTACGCCCGCGCTGCGCACCTCCGTGGTCTGGGAGGGCGTGCCCGCCCCGCTCCAGGTGGTGCGCCGGGGCGTCCGGCTGCCGGTGACCCACCTCGACCTGCGGGCCGTCGACCCGGCCGAGCGCGCCGAACGGCTGGAGCGGCTGAAGGCCGAGGACCTCGCCCTCGGCCTGGACATCGCCACCGCCCCGCTCACCCGGCTCACCCTGGTCCGGCTGCCCGAGGCCCGGGTCCAGCTGCTGTGGACCTCCCACCACCTGGTCCTGGACGGCTGGAGCCTCGCCCAGGTGCTCACCGACGTGTTCGCCGAGTACGCGGCGCTCACCACCGGCGCCGCCCCCGCCCCGGCGGTGCGCCGGCCCTTCGCCGACTACGTGCACTGGCTGGCCGGGCAGGACGCCGGGGCCGCCCGGGCCCACTGGCGGTCCGTCCTGGACGGCTTCGCCACCGCCACCCCGCTGCCCGCCGACCGGGCGCGGCGCGAGGCCCACCGGGCCCGCTCGGCGGGCAGCCTCAGCGCCGCCCTGTCCGAGCAGGTCTCCGAGCAACTCGCCCGCACCGCACGGCAGTCCGGGCTGACCCTCGGCACCGTGGTGCAGGGTGCCTGGGCGCTGCTGCTGTCCCGCTACAGCGGCGAGCCGGACGTGCTGTTCGGCACCACCGTCTCCGGCCGGCCCGAGGAGCTGCCCGGCGTCGAGTCGATGATCGGCATGTTCATCAACACCCTGCCCACCCGGGTCCGGGTGGACGGCGAGCGCACCGCCGCCGACTGGCTGCGGGAGCTCCAGGCGGACCAGGCCGAGGCCCGCCGGCACTCGGCGGTCTCGCTCGCCGAACTCACCGGCTTCAGCGACGTCCCCGCCGGCAGCGCGCTGTTCGACAGCATCGTCGCCTTCGAGAACTACCCCTTCGACGACGCCCGCGCCGCCGGCACCGGGGTGCGCCTGGCCGAGGTCTCCTCCCGGGACGCCACCAGCTTCCCGCTGGTGCTGCGCGCCTACCAGGGCGGGCAGGTCGGCTTCGACCTCGCCTACGACCCGGAGCTGTTCGACGCCGCGACGGTGGACGCCCTCGCCGGGCGGCTGCGGCTGCTGCTCACCGAGCTGGCCGCCGGGCTGGACCGCCCGCTGCGCGCGCTGGCCTGGACCACCGAGGAGGAGCGCCGCCGGCTGCTGGTCGACTGGAACGGCACCGCGCAGGGCCGGCCCGCGCGCACCCTGGTCGACCTGTTCGAGGAGCGGGCCGCCCGCACCCCGCGGGCCGAGGCCGTCACCTGCGGCGGGGAGCACCTCGACTACGCCGAGCTGGACGCCCGGGCCGACCGGCTCGCCCACCGGCTGGCCGGGTTCGGCGCCGCCCCCGAGCGGTACGTCGCCCTGGCGCTGCCCCGCACCGCCGAGCTGGTGGTGGCCGTCCTCGCCGTCCTCAAGACCGGCGCGGCCTACCTGCCGCTCGACCCGGGCCTGCCCGCCGAACGCCGCGCCGAACTGCTGCGCGACGCCGCCCCGGTGGCCCTGGTCACCCTGGAGCCCCCGGCGGATCCGACCGGCGTCGAGGTGCCCGTCCTCGCCCTGGCCGACCCCGCGGTGCGCGCCGACCTGGCCCGCCGCCCGGCCGGCCCGCTCGGCGCCGGCCACCGCCCGCTGCCCGACAGCCCCGCCTACGCCATCTTCACCTCCGGCTCCACCGGCCGCCCCAAGGGCGTCGTGGTGCCGCACGCCAACGTGGTGCGGCTGTTCGAGCAGACCCGGGAGCTGTTCGGCTTCGGCGCCGAGGACGTCTGGACGCTCTTCCACTCCTACACCTTCGACTTCTCGGTCTGGGAGCTGTGGGGCCCGCTGCTGCACGGCGGCCGGCTCGTCGTGGTGCCCGAGGACACCGCCCGCTCCCCGGAGGACTTCCTGCGGCTGCTCGCCGACGAGCGGGTCACCGTCCTCAACCAGACCCCGTCCGCGTTCCACCAGCTGGCCCGCGCCGACGCCGAACTCCCGGACATATCAGCCCGCTTGGCGCTGCGCACGGTGGTCTTCGGCGGCGAGGCGCTGGACGTCACCCGGCTCGCCGACTGGTACCGGCGCCACCCCGAGGACGCGCCGCGCCTGGTGAACATGTACGGCATCACCGAGACCACCGTGCACGTCACCCACACCGCGCTCGACCCGGCGACCGCCACCGCCGGCGGCCCCGGCCCGATCGGCACCGGCATCGCCGACCTGCGGCTGTACGTGCTCGACGGCGACCTCGCCCCGGTGCCCCCGGGCGCCGTCGGCGAACTGTACGTGGCGGGCGAGGGGCTGGCCCGCGGCTACCTCAACCGGCCCGGCCTCACCGCCGGCCGCTTCCTCGCCGACCCCTTCGGCGCCCCCGGCACCCGGATGTACCGCACCGGCGACCGGGCCCGCTGGCAGGCCGACGGCACCCTGCGCTACCTGGGCCGCGCCGACCAGCAGGTCAAGATCCGCGGCTACCGGATCGAACCCGGCGAGATCGAGGCCGCCCTCCAGACCCACCCGGGCGTCGCCCTGGCCACCGTCGGCGTCCACGAGGACGCCACCGGCACCCGCCGGCTGGTCGCCCACCTCGTCGGGGAGGACCCGGCCCGGCCGCCCGGCGCCGCCGAGCTGCGCGCCCACCTGGAACGCCTGCTCCCCGCCTACCTGGTGCCCGCCGCCTACGTCCCGCTGGCCGCCCTGCCGCTCACCCCCAACGGCAAGCTGGACCGGCGCGCCCTGCCGGTGCCCGGCCCGGACGGCTTCGCCGCCGGCCGCGGGCGCACCGCGCCCCGCACCCCCGCCGAGCGGCTGGTCGCCGAGGCCTGGGCGGAGGTCCTGGACACCGGCGCGGTCGGCGCCGAGGACGACTTCTTCGCCCTCGGCGGGGACTCCATCCTCGCCGTACGGGTCACCGCCCGGCTGCGCGCCGCCTTCGGCGCCGCCGACCTCTCGCCCCGGGTGCTGTTCACCCACCCGGTGCTCGCCGACCTGGCCGAGGCGCTCGGCGCACCCCGCCCCGGCGCCGCACCGGCCGTCATCCCCGCCGCCGACCCGGCGGCCGAGGCGCCGCTCTCCTACGCCCAGCAGCGGCTCTGGTTCCTCGACCGCTTCGAGCCCGGCAGCACCGAGTACACTTCGCTGTCCGTGCTGCGGCTGCGCGGCGCCCTCGACCGGGCCGCCCTGGGCGCCGCCCTGGACGCCCTGGTCGAGCGGCACGAGGCGCTGCGCACCACGTACGCCGAACGGGACGGCCGGGCCCGGCAGGTGGTGCGCCCGCCGCACCCCGTCGAGCTGCCCTGCGCGGACGTCCCGGCGGCGGAGCTGGACGCCCACCTGGAGCGGATCGCCACCGCCCCCTTCGACCTCGCCGAAGGCCCCGTGCTCCGCGCCCATCTGGCCCGGACGGCCGCCGAGGAGCACGTCCTCGCCCTGGCGGTGCACCACATCGCCACCGACGGCTGGTCGATGGGCGTGCTCGGCCGCGACCTCGGCGAGCTGTACGCCGCCGCCCTCGAACGGCGGAGCCCGCGGCTGCCCGCGCTGCCCGTCCGGTACACCGACTACGCGGCCTGGCAGCGCACCCGCACCGCCGCCGCCGAGGCCGACCTCGACCACTGGCGCCGGGCCCTGGACGGCCTGGCCCCGCTGGAACTGCCCACCGACCGGCCGCGCCCGGCGGTGCGCACCCGCGAGGGCGCGCTGACGACCTTCACGCTGCCCGCCGAGCTGACCGCCCGGCTGCGCGAGCGCGGCCGCGAGGCCGACGGCACCCTCTACACCGTCCTGCTGGCCGCCTGCCAGGTGCTGCTGGCCCGCTGGTCCGGGCAGCGCGACGTCGCCGTCGGCACCGTCACCTCCGGCCGCGAGCAGGGCGAACTCCACGACGTGGTCGGCATGTTCGTCAACACCCTGGTGCTGCGCGGCGACGTCCGCCCCGACCTGACCTTCCACGAGCTGCTGACCGCCGCCCAGCACACCGTGCTGGACGCCCTGGCCCACCAGGAGGTGCCCTTCGAACGGCTGGTGGACGCCCTCCAGCCGGAGCGCGACACCAGCCGCACCCCGCTGTTCCAGGTGATGGTGGCACTGCACAACCTCGGCGCCGAGACGCCCCCGCTGCCCGGCCTGACGGTCGAACCCGTCACCCCGCCGGTCCGCAGCGCCGCCTTCGACCTCTCCTTCGACTTCGCCGAGCACGACGGCGGCCTGACCGGCTACCTGGAGTACAGCACCGGGCTGTTCGACGCGCGGACCGCCGAGCAGCTGGCCCACCGGCTGACCACCCTGCTGGCGGCCGTCGCCGAGGCGCCCGGGACGGCCGTCGGCGAGCTGCCGCTGATGAGCGGGGACGAGCGGCGGCAGGTGCTGCGCCAGGGCCGGGGCGAGCCGCTGCCCGGGCCGGACACCACCTTCACCGCCCTGTTCGAGGAGCAGGCCGCCCGCACCCCGGACGCCACCGCGCTGGTTGCCCGGGACGCCACGCTGGACTACGCCGCCCTCAACGCCCGGGCCAACCGACTCGCCCGCCACCTGGCGGCCCTCGGCGCCGGCCCGGAGCAGGTGGTCGCCGTCCGGCTGCCGCGCACCTCCGACCTGGTGGTGGCGCTGTTCGCGGTGCTCAAGGCCGGGGCCGTCCTCCAGTTCGTCGACCCGGACCTGCCCGAGGAGCGGGCCGCCCTGCTGCTGGCGGACACCCGGCCGCGCACGGTGCTGACCGAGCGGGACCTGCGCGAGGTGCCCTGGGACGCCCTGCCCGGCCACGACCTGACCGACGCCCAGCGGACCGCTCCGCTGCGGCCCGGGAACGCCGCCTACCTGATCCACACCTCCGGCTCCACCGGCCGCCCCAAGGGCGTGGTCGTCGAGCACCGCCAGCTGGTCAACCTCTGCCGCGACCACCGGGAGGGGATGCTCGCCCCGCACACCGCCGACGGCGCCCGGCTGAAGGTCGCCCTCAGCGCCTCCCTCTCCTTCGACACCAGCTGGGAGGGCCCGCTGCTGCTGGTCTCCGGCCAGGAGCTCCACCTGATCGACGAGGACGTCCGGCTGGACCCGCAGGCCTTCTGCGCCAGGATCGTCGAGCAGCGGCTCGACGTCGTCAACGTCACCCCCTCCTACCTGCGCGAACTCACCGCCGCCGGACTGTTCGGCCCCGCCCCGCACCACCCCCGGCTGCTCCAGCTCGGCGGCGAGGCGATCCCCGCCGCCACCTGGCGGGAGCTGGCCGAGGTCCGGGCCCGACTCGGCGTCACCGTCTACAACCTGTACGGGCCCACCGAGTGCACCGTCGACGCCGCCTACGCCCGCTGCGCCGACCACCCCGGGCGCCCGGTGATCGGCCGGCCGGGCCGCGGCGTCACCGCCTACGTGCTGGACGGCGCGCTGCGCCCGGTGCCGCCCGGCATGCCGGGGGAGCTGTACCTGGCCGGTCGGCAGGTCGCCCGCGGCTACCTCGGCCGGCCCGGGCTGACCGCCGGCCGCTTCCTCGCCGACCCGTACGGCGCCCCCGGCACCCGGATGTACCGCACCGGCGACCTCGCCCGCTGGGACGCCGCCGGGCAGCTGGAGTTCCTCGGCCGGGCCGACGACCAGGTCAAGATCCGCGGCTTCCGGATCGAGCCCGGCGAGGTCGAGGCCGCCCTGCTGACCCACCCCGACCTCGCGGACTGCGCCGTCGCCGCCCGCGAACAGGGCGGCCGCACCCTGCTGGTCGGCTACCCGGTGCCGGCCGGCGACCGGGTGCCGCCCGCCGAGGAGCTGCGCGCCTGGCTGCGGCGCACCCTGCCCGACCACCTGGTGCCCACCGCGTTCGTCCCGCTCGCCCGCGTCCCGCGCACCACCAGCGGCAAGACCGACCGGCGCGCCCTGCCCGCCCCGCCCGCCCAGCCGGACCGCACCACCCCGTACGTCGCCCCGCGCCCCGGCACCGAGGAGCGGCTCGCCGCGATCTGGGCCGAGGTGCTGGGCGTGCGGCGGGTCGGCGCCCGGGACAACTTCTTCGCGCTCGGCGGCGACTCCATCCTCAGCATCCAGATCGTCTCCCGGGCCCGCGCCGCCGGACTCGCCCTCACCACCAAGGACGTCTTCCGCTACCAGAACGTCGCCGAACTCGCCCTCTGCGCCGGGGAGTCGACCGTACGGACGGAAGCGGACGAGGCCGAGCCCGCCGAGGCCCCGCTCACCCCGATCCAGCACTGGTACCTCGACGGGCGCCGCCCCGGCGAGGCGCTGCGCTTCACCATGACCCAGCGGCTGGTGCTGGCCCCGGACACCGACCCGGCCGCGCTGCGGCAGGCGGTGCTCGCACTGGTGGAGCACCACCCGGCGCTGCGCACCCGCTTCCGCCACGGCGAGGGAGGCTGGCACCAGGAGGTCCGGGAGCAGGCGCCGGACGGCGTCTTCACCCACCACCGAAGCGTCCTGGAGACGGAGGTGCAGCGGGCCGCCGAGGAGGCCCAGCGCTCCCTCGACCCGCTCCAGGGCCGGATGCTGCGCGCCCTGTACTTCGACGGCGGCGCCGGCCGGCCCGGCCAGCTCGTGCTGACGATCCACCACCTGGCCGTGGACGGCGTCTCCTGGCGCATCCTGCTGGCCGACCTCGAAGCCGCCCACCACGCCGCCCGCACGGGCGCGCCCGTCCGGCTGCCGGAGCCGGGCACCTCCTACACCCGGTGGGCCGCCCGGCTGGAGCGGCACACCCGCTCCGGCGCCCTGGACGGCGACACCGCGTACTGGACCCGCACCGGCGAGGCCCCGGCCGGACTGCCCGCCGGGCGCCCGGGCGCCAACACCCACGGCGCCGCCGCCACCGTCACCGTGACGCTGGACGAGGCGACCACCGGGGCGCTGCTGCGCCGCGTCCCGGAGGTCTACCGCACCCAGGTCAACGACGTCCTGCTCAGCGCCCTCGGCCGCACGCTGGCCCGCTGGTGCGGCCGGGACACGGTGCTGATCGGGGTGGAGGGCCACGGCCGCGAGGACCTCTTCCCCGACCAGGACCTCTCCCGGACGGTCGGCTGGTTCACCGCCGAGTTCCCGCTCGCCCTGCGCGTCGACCCCGAGGCCGGCTGGCACCACACCCTGCGCTCGGTCAAGGAGCAGCTGCGCGCCGTCCCGCTGCGCGGACTCAGCCACGGCGCGCTGCGCCACCTGCTCCCGTCCGCCCTCCCGCAAGGCGCGGCCGCGCCGCAGGTCGGCTTCAACTACCACGGCCAGTGGGACACCCGCACCGGCGCCGACGGGCTGCTGCGTGGCTCGCTGCCCCCGGCCGGGCGCGACACCGACCCCGACGAGCCCCGCCCCTACCTGCTCGACGTCATCGGGGCCGTCCAGGACGGCCGGCTCGAACTGGGCTGGACCTACCCGGCGGAGGTCTACGAGGAGGCCGCCGTCCGCGCCCTCGCCGAGCAGACCCTCCAGGCGCTGCGCGAGCTGGCCGAGCACTGCGCGGGCCCCGGCGCCGGCGGCCGCACCCCGTCCGACTTCCCGCTGGCCGGCCTCGACCAGGAACGGCTGGACGGCCTGGTCGGCGACGGCCGCGAGGTCGCGGACGTGCTGCCGCTGACCCCGCTGCAGTCCGGCATGCTCTTCCACGGCCTGGTCGACGAGGACGGCGCCTACGTGGA
The DNA here is from genome assembly GCF_042789775.1 of Kitasatospora sp. NPDC056800. NCBI lineage: Bacteria > Bacillati > Actinomycetota > Actinomycetes > Kitasatosporales > Streptomycetaceae > Kitasatospora > Kitasatospora sp. NPDC056800. The sequence goes on from NZ_JBHUAL010000013.1 coordinate 47,309, forward strand.
CCGGATCGCCGTCCGGCTGGCCGGCGTCGGCGACCCGGCGGCCTTCGCCGCCGCCTGGCAGCAGGTCGCCGACCGCACCCCGGCGCTGCGCACCGCCGTGCACTGGCGCGGCCTGCCGCACCCCGTCCAGCTGGTCGCGCGCCGCGCCGCCCTGCCCGTCCGCCACCTCGACTGGCGCGCCCTGACGCCCGAACGGCGGGCCGAGGAGACCGAGCGGCTGCTCGCCGAGGAGCGGGCCGCCGGCCTGGACCTGGGCACCGCGCCGCTCACCCGCCTCGTCCTGGCCGCGCTGCCCGGGGAGGAGGTGCTGCTGCTCTGGTCCACCCACCACGTGATCCTGGACGGCTGGAGCACCGGCCAGCTGCTCACCGAGGTCTGCGAGGAGTACGCCGCGCTGACCGGCGGCCCGCAGGCGCCCCGCCCCGTCCGCCGCCCGTTCGCGGACTTCCTGGCCTGGCTGCGCGAGCAGGACGGGCGGGCCGCCGAGGAGCACTGGGGCGCCGCGCTCGCCGGGTTCACCGAACGGACCGCGCTGCCCTACGACCGCCGCCCCGCCGGCGCCCACCGGGCCCGCTCCACCGCCGCCGTCCACCGCGTCCTGGACGAGGCGGCCTCCGCCCGGCTGCGGGAGAACGCCGCCGCCGCCGGACTGACCGTCAACACCCTGGTCGAGGGCGCCTGGGCACTGCTGCTGGCCCGCTACGGCGGCACCGCGGACGTCGTCTTCGGCACCACCGTCTCCGGGCGCCCGGCCGAACTGCCCGGCGTCGAGACGATGATCGGCCTGTTCATCAACACCGTGCCCGCCCGGGTCCGGATCCCCTCGGGCGGCGTGCTGCCCTGGCTGCGCGACCTCCAGGACCGGCAGAGCGAGGGCCGCGGCCACGACCACCTGGCGCTGACCCGGATCCAGGGCCTGAGCGAACTGCCCGCCGGCGAGCCGCTGTTCGACAGCATGCTGGTGTTCGAGAACTACCCCGTCGACGAGTCCGCCGCGGACCGCACCGGCGTCCGGGTGGTCGAGGTGCGCGCCGACGACGCCACCACCTTCCCCTGGTGCCTGCGCGCCCACCTGAGCGGACAGCTCGCCTTCGACCTGGCGTACGACCCCGCGCTCTTCGACCAGCGCACCGCCCGGGACGCCGCCGACCGCCTCGCCCAGCTGCTGACCGCCCTCGCCGACGGCCTGGACGGCGACCTCGCCGCACTGGACCCGCTCACCCCGGCCGACCGCGACCTGCTCGCCTCCTGGCACACCACCGCCCGCCCGCCGGAGCCGCGCAGCCCGCTGCGGATCTTCGCCGAACAGGTCCGCCGCACCCCCGACGCCCCCGCCGTGCGCGAGGGCGGGCGCGAGCTGAGCTACCGCGGGCTGGACGACTGGTCCGACCGGCTGGCCGCCCGGCTGCTCGCCGACGGCCTGGCCCCCGAGGACCGGGTCGCACTGGCGGTGGACCGCGGCACCGAACTCGTCGTCGCCCAGCTGGCCGTCCTCAAGGCCGGCGGCGCCTACCTGCCCGTCGACGGGCGCGCCCCCGAGGAGCGCCGCCGCACCCTGCTGGAGCGGGCCGGCGCGGCCGCGACCCTGACCGCCGGACAGGTCGCCGCCGCCCGCGACGGAGCGGCCGCCCCGGACCTGCCGCCCGCCGACCCGGACCGGCTGGCGTACGTGATGTACACCTCCGGCTCCACCGGCGAGCCCAAGGCCGTCGCCGTCCGCCACCGCGACGTCGCCTCGCTCGCCACCGACAGCCGCTTCACCGGCGGCCGCTGCGCCCGGGTGCTGCTGCACTCGCCGGTCGCCTTCGACGCCGCCACCTTCGAGGTCTGGGCGCCGCTGCTGAACGGCGGCTGCGTGCTCGTCGCCCCCGACGGGCCGGTGGACGCCGCCCTGCTGCGCCGCCTCGCCGGCCCCGACGGGCCGACGGCGCTCTGGCTCACCGCCGGGCTGTTCCGGCTGCTCGCCCAGGACGCGCCGGACTGCTTCGGCGGCCTGCGGACCCTGTGGACCGGCGGCGACGTGGTGCCCGCCGCCGCCGTGCGGCGCGTCCTGGCGGCCTGCCCCGGGCTGACCGTGGTGGACGGCTACGGCCCCACCGAGACCACCACCTTCGCCACCGCCCACGCGCTGTCGGACGCCGCCGCGGTGCCCGACACCGTCCCGATCGGCCGCCCGCTGGACGACCGCCGGGCGCACGTCCTGGACGCCCGGCTGCGGCCCGTCCCGCCGGGCTGCGCGGGCGAGCTCTACCTGGCCGGCGAGGGCCTGGCCCGCGGCTACCTGGGCCGCCCCGGCGCGACCGCCGCCCGCTTCCTCGCCGACCCCTCCGGCCCGCCCGGCGCCCGGATGTACCGCACCGGGGACCTCGCCCGGCGCCGCCCGGACGGCACCGTGGAGTTCCTCGGCCGCGCGGACGACCAGGTGAAGATCCGCGGCTTCCGGGTCGAGCCCGCCGAGGTGGAGGCGGCCCTGGCCGCCCACCCGCTGGTCTCCGATGTCGCCGTGGTCGTCCGCGAGGACCGGCCCGGCGCCCGCCGGCTGGTCGCCTACGCCGTCGGCACCGACGGCGCCCCCGACCCCGGCGAACTGCGGGAGTTCGCCGCCCGCGCCCTGCCCGACTACCTCGTCCCGGCCGCCTTCGTCCCGCTCGACGCCCTCCCGCTGAGCCGCAACGGCAAGGTCGACCGCGCCGCCCTCCCGGCCCCCGAGGAGCGGCCCGGCGGGCGCCGCGAGCGGGTCGAACCGCGCACCGCGGCCGAACGCCGCACCACCGAGCTCTTCGCCGAGGTCCTCGGCATCCGCCCGCCCGGGACCGACGAGGGCTTCTTCGACCTCGGCGGCGACTCCATCCTCAGCATCCGGCTCGCCGCCCGCCTCACCGAGGCCTTCGGCACCGAGCTCGGCCCCCGCGCCGTCTTCGACCACCCCACCCCGGCCGGCCTGGCCCGGCTGCTCACCGAGGAGCCCGCCGCCCCGGCCCGCCCGCCCGTCGTCCCGGTGCCCCGCACGGGCGCCGCCCCGATGTCCCACGCCCAGCAGCGCCTCTGGTTCCTGGAGGAGTTCACGCCCGGCGTCTCCGAGAACGTCGCGCTCGCGCTGCGGTTGCGCGGCACCCTCGACACCGGCGCCCTCGGCGCGGCCCTGGACGCCCTGACGGCCCGGCACGAGTCGCTGCGCACCACCTTCGACAGCGTCGACGGCCACGGCGTCCAACTGGTCCACCCGCCGCACGCCGTGCCGCTGCCGCTGCACGACCTCTCCGGGCGGCCCGCCGACGAGCGGCCGCGGGCCCTGCGCGACCTGCTCGCCGCCGACCGCGCCCGCCCCTTCGACCTGCGCCGCGGACCACTGCTGCGCGCCACCCTGGCCCGGCTGGCCGACGGCGAGCACGTGCTGGCGCTGACCCTGCACCACATGGTCACCGACGGCTGGTCCACCGGCGTGCTGCTCACCGACCTGGCCCACCTCTACCGCACCGAACTCGGCTCCACTGAAGCCGAGTTGGCGCCCCTCCCGGTGCAGTACGCCGACTACGCCCACTGGCAGCGCACCGCCGGGGCCCCTACCGGGGAGCAGCTCGCCTACTGGAAGGGCCAACTGACCGGCGTGGTCCCGCCGCAGCTGCCCACCGACCGGCCCCGGCCCGCGGTGCGCACCGCCAACGCCGCCAACGCCGCCACCGTCCGGCTGGAGCTGCCCGCCGACACCGCCCGCCGGCTGGCCGAGGTCGGCCGGCGGCGCGGCGCCACCCTGTTCATCACCCTGGTCGCCGCCGCCCAGGCCTACCTGGCCCGGCTCTGCGGGGACACCGACATCACCGTCGGCACCATCACCTCCGGCCGGCACCGGCCCGAGGTCCAGCGGCTCGTCGGGTTCTTCGTCAACACCCTGGTGCTGCGCTCCCGGGTCGAGCCCGGACAGCCCTTCGACGCCCTCCTCGGCGAGGTGCGGCAGACCGTCCTGGACGCCTTCGCCCACCAGGACGTGCCCTTCGAGAAGGTGGTCGACGAAGTCCAGCCGGTGCGCGACACCAGCCGCAGCCCGCTGTTCCAGGTCCACGTGGTGCTCCAGAACGCGCCGTCCGCGGAACCCGACCTCCCGGGCCTCGACGTGACCGGCATCGAGCCCGACGCGGTACGGACGCCCTTCGAGCTGGTGCTGGAGTTCGTCGAGACCGCGAGCGGCGCTCTGCACGGCCTGTTCACCTACGACACCGACCTGTTCGACCCGGCCACCGTGGAGCGGATGGCCGGCCAGCTCGCCACCCTGCTCACCGCCGTCGCCGAGGACCCGTCCCGCGCCGTCGGCGCGCTGCCGCTGGCCGGCCCGGACGAGTCGCCCGCCGAGCCGCACGGCGGCTTCCGGCCGGTGGCGGTGGCGACCCTGCCCGAGCTGTTCGAGCGCCGGGCCGCCGCCACCCCCGGGGCACCGGCCCTGCTCGACGGCGAACGGGAGCTGAGCTACGCCGACCTCGACCGGGCCGCCAACCGGCTGGCCCACCAGCTCATCCGGCGCGGCGTCGGCCCCGAGCGGCTGGTCGCCCTCGCCCTGCCCCGCTCGGCGGCCATGGTGGTCGCCCAGCTCGCCGTCGCCAAGGCCGGCGGCGCCTTCCTCCCCGTCGACCCCGACTACCCGGCGCCCCGGCGGGAGTTCATGGTCCGCGACGCCGCCGCCCACCTGCTGCTCGACGACCCGGCCCAGGTCTGGGCCGCCGAGGGCCCGGACACCGCGCCCACCGACGCCGACCGCACCAGCGCCCTCACCCCCGCCCACCCCGCCTACGCCGTCTACACCTCCGGCTCCACCGGAACGCCCAAGGGCGTCCTGGTCACCCACCGCGGCCTCGCCGTCTTCGCGGCCGCCGCCGCCGAGCAGTACGCCGTCGGCCCCGGCGACCGGGTGCTCCAGTTCGCCTCGCCCAGCTTCGACGCCTCCGTCCTGGAACTGTGCATCTCGCTGCTCTCCGGCGCCGCCCTCGTCACCGGCGAGGAGGGGCCGCTGGTCGGCGAACGGCTCGCCGAGGCCCTGACCGCCCGCCGGATCAGCCACACCCTGATCCCCCCGGCCGCCCTGGCCACCCTGGAACCCGAGACCGCCGCGGCCCTGACCGGACTGCGCACCCTGGTCGTCGGCGCCGAGGCCTGCCCGGCCGACCTGGTCGACACCTGGGCCCCCGGCCGGCGCATGGTCAACTCCTACGGCCCCACCGAGGCCACCGTCGTCGCCACCTGGACCGGCCCGCTCGCCCCCGGCACCGGCAGCCCCGCGATCGGCCGCCCCAGCGGCGCCACCCGCGCGTACGTCCTGGACACCGCCCTGCGGCCGGTGCCGCCCGGCGTCACCGGGGAGCTCTACCTGGCCGGCCCCGGCCTCGCCCGCGGCTACCTCGGCCGCCCCGGCCTCACCGCCCGGAGCTTCCTCCCCGACCCGTACGGCGCCCCCGGCGAGCGGATGTACCGCACCGGCGACCTCGCCCGCCGCGCCGCCGACGGCCAGCTCCGGTTCGCCGGCCGCGCCGACGAGCAGATCAAGCTGCGCGGCTTCCGGATCGAACCCGGCGAGATCGAGAGCGCCCTGCGCCGCAGCGCCCTGGTGCGCGACGCCGTCGTCACCGTCCGCGCCGACGGCCCGGGCGGCGGCCGGCTCGTCGGCTACGTCGTCCCCGCCGACGCCACCGCCGGCGCCCCCGCCCTCGACCTGCGGCTCCACCTCGCCGAGTCGCTGCCGCCGCACCTCGTCCCCTCGGCCTTCGTCGCGCTGGAGCGGCTCCCGCTCACCCCCAACGGCAAGCTCGACCGGCGGGCCCTGCCCGACCCCGGTCCCGCCCAGGCCGCGGCCGGCCCCGGCCGGGCGCCGGAGACCGACCTCGAACGCCGGATCGCCCGGATCTGGGCCGACGTCCTCGGCCTCGACGAGGTCGGCGCCGACGACAACTTCTTCCTCCTCGGCGGCGACTCCATCCTCAGCATGCAGGTGGTCTCCCGGCTGCGCCGCGACGGCCTGCACCTGGCCACCCGCGACCTGTTCAGCCACCAGACCGTGGCCGAACTGGCCACCGTCGTACGCACCGCCACCGAGCGCGCCGACGACGGCCCGGTGACCGGCGGCGTGCCGCTCACCCCCATCCAGGAGTGGTTCCTGACCACCCCGCGCGCCGCCCACCACCACTTCAACCAGTCCACCCTGCTCGAACTCTCCGCCGACCCCGACCCGGCCGCGTTGCGCACCGCGCTCGACGCCCTGCTGGAACACCACGACGCCCTGCGGATGCGCTTCACCCGCGACGAGGCCGGCTGGCACCAGTTCAACCCGCCGCCCGCCCCCGCCGAGGACCTCCTGGTCCACCACGACCTGACCGGGCAGGACGCCGGGGCCGCCGACGCGGCCATGGCCAAGGCCGCCGACGAGCTGCACGCAGGCTTCGACCTGGCCCGCGGCCCGCTGCTGCGCGCCGCCCTGTTCACCGGCCACCCGGAGCACCCGGCCCTGCTGCTCCTGGTCGCCCACCACCTGGTCGTCGACGCCGTCTCCTGGCGGGTGCTGCGCGACGACCTGGAGAGCGCCCACCGCCAGGCCGTCCAGGGCGGACCGGTCACCCTGGGGGAGCGCGGCACCTCCTTCCGGGAGTGGGCGCACCGGCTCGCCGCCCATGTCGCCGAGGGCGGCCTGGACCACGAACTCCTGTACTGGGAGGAGGCGGTGGGCGCCCGGGCGGCCCTGCCCGGCAGCCCGTCCGGGACCGGCGGTCCGTCCGGTCCCGGCGGTGCCGAGACCGCGGCGGTCACCGTCGAACTCGACGAGGCCGACACCGAGGCGCTGCTGCGCGCCGCCCCCGCCGCCTACCGCACCCGGGTCAACGACGTGCTGCTGGCCGCCCTCGCCCTCGCCCTGGCCCGCTGGAGCGGGCAGCAGCGGATCGGCCTGGACCTGGAGGGGCACGGCCGCGAGGACCTGCTGGACGGCGTCGACCTGTCCCGTACGGTCGGCTGGTTCACCACCGTCCACCCCGTCACCTTCCACGTCCCCGACCCGGCCGAGCCCGGCCCGGACCGCGACTGGCGGGCCCTGGTGAAGTCCGTCCGCCGCCAGCTGCGCGCGGTGCCCGGCAACGGCCTGGGCTTCGGCGCCCTGCGCACCTTCGGGACGCCCGGGGTCCGCGAGCGCCTCGCCGCCGGCGGCCACGGCCAGGTGGTCTTCAACTACCTCGGCCAGTGGGACGCCCGGCCCGAGGCCGCCGGCGACGGCCTGGTCCGCGCCGAACTCGGCTCCTTCGGCCAGGACCACGACCCCCGGGACGGCGGCTCCCACCCGCTGGAGGTGGTCGGCGCGGCCCAGCACGGACGCCTCGCCTTCACCTGGCACCACCGGCCCGCCGTCCACGACACCGGGGCCGTCCGCCGGGCCGCCGAGGACTTCGCCGCCGCCCTGCGGCAGATCGCCCGGCACGCCCGGGAAGGACGGTGACGACCCCGCCCACCCGTACCGACACCGCGCCCCCGTACCGACACCGCGCCCCCGTACCGACCCCGCCCACCCGTACCGACCCGTACCGACCCCGCCGAGACCGACCGACGATGACGAAGGAGCCCGACATGGACGAGAACACCCGCTACCAGGTGCTGCGCAACGACGAGGAGCAGTACTCCCTCTGGCCCGCCGACCTCGACGTCCCGGCCGGCTGGCAGCCCGTCGGCACCGAGGGCACCGAGGCCGAGTGCACCGCCTACGTCGACGAGGTGTGGACCGACATGCGCCCGAAGAGCCTGCGCGAGCGCATGGAGAACGCCCGAGCCTGACCGGCCGCGGGGACGGGGCCGCCGGCCGCGCCGACCGGCCCCGCCCCACGGCTGCCGCACCACCGAACCACCACGACCCAAGAGGAGAGCGGCATGACCCCTCAGCTGCGCACCGAGCACCTGGAGTTCATCCCCTACCGGCCCGAGGACGAGGACGCCTTCGTCTCCCTGCTCCGCAACGCGGACGTGTGCCGCTGGATGGGCCAGGACCTGGTGCCCGAGCCGGACATCCGCACGCTGTTCCGCGCGATCCTGACCGACGTCTACCCGCAGCACCTCTTCGACATCTGGGGCCTCTGGCTGGACGGCGCGTACGCCGGCCACGCCGAGGTCAAGCGCACCGGGAACGTCGACGGCCACGAGCTGGTCACCGCGCTGGCCCCGGAGTTCTGGGGCCGGGGCCTGGGCGCCGAGGTGGTCCGCGGCCTGATCCGCTACGCCGGCGACGAACTGGGGCTCAAGGAGGTCTACGGCATGGTCGGCGCGGAGAACACCCCGAGCCTGGCGATGTGCCGGCGGCTCGGCTTCCGCCACCTGCGCGACGTCGTCGGGGACGACGGCTCGGTGACCAAGCTGCTCGCCGTCTCCACCGCCGACCCGGCCTGAGCCGCCCGGGCCCGCGGCGCGCCCGGCCGTACGGTGAGGGTGCCGGAGCCGCCGGCACCGTCGCCACCAGGAGGCCGCCGTATGCGGGACCGACCGACCGCGGGGCTCGACCTGCCGCCCGAGGACCGGGCGGGCGCGCCGGTGACGGGCTGGACCCGGCGGCACTGGATCGCCGTCGCGGACCATCTGCTGGCGTCCCTGCGGCCCTACCGCAGCCCGCTCGGGGCGCGGATCTCGCCGCCGGGGCGCGGCAGCTGGTCGGGCGGCGACACCGACGGCCTGGAGGGCTTCGCGCGGACGGCGGTGCTGGCCGCCGTCCGGCTGGCGGCCGGGGACGAGCCGGCGCGCGGCCGCCTCGGAGAGCTGGCCGACCAGGTCACCGCCGGGCTGCTCGCCGGCACGGACCCCGGCGGGCCGGAGCGCTGGCCGGCCGTCACCGACTACTCCCAGCAGATCGTCGAGGCCGCGTCGCTCGCGGTGGCCCTGCACGAGTCCCGCCCGTGGATCTGGGAGCGGCTGACCCCCGGTCAGCGCGAGCAGGTGGCGGGCTGGCTCGGCGGGACGGTCGGCCGGGGCGTCCGGGAGAACAACCACGTGCTCTTCCAGGCGGTGGTCGGCGAGTTCCTCGCCTCCGTCGGCGCCGGGCACGACCGAGGCGAGATCGAGGACCGGCTGGACCGGATCGAGCCCTGGTACTCCGGCGACGGCTGGTACCTGGACGGGCCGGAGACCCGCCACGACTACCGCTCGGGCGGCCCGCGGGAGTTCGCCGTCGGCCCGGAAGCGGCCTACGACGCCGGCCGCCGCTTCGACCACTACAACGCCTGGGGGTTCCACCTCTACCCGCTGCTCTGGGCGCGGATCGCCGGGGAACGCGCCGGGGCCAGGGCGGTGCTGTACCGCGAACGGCTGCACCGCTTCCTCGCCCAGTACCGCTGGCTGTTCGGGCCGGACGGCGCGGTGCTCCACCAGGGTCGGTCGCTGAGCTACCGCTTCGCCTGCCTGGCCCCGTTCTGGCTCGGGGCGCTGGACGGCGCGACCCCGCTCACCCCGGGGCAGACCCGCCGCCTGGCCTCCGGCGTGCTGCGGCACTTCACCGAGCGGGGCGCGACCGACCCGCGCGGCCTGCTCCCGCTCGGCTGGTACGGGGAGCAGAGCGCGGCCGCCCAGGTCTACAGCTCGCCCGGCTCCCCGTACGCGGCGGCCATGGGGTTCCTGGGGCTGCTGCTCCCGGCCGGCCACCCGGTGTGGACGGCGCCCGAGGAGCCGCTCGCGGGGGAGCGCGCCGACCTGACGGCCGCGCTGCCCGTCCCCGGGTTCCTCGTCCACCGGACCGCCGCCGACGGGCTCGTCCGGGTGCTCAACCACGGCTCCTGCTACCTGACCGCCCCGCCGGCCGTCGAACGCGACGAGCCGCACTACGCCAGGCTCGCCTACTCGACCCGCACGGGGCCGGTGATCGGCCCGGAGGCGCCACGGATCGACAACCACCTGGCGCTGCTCCTGCCCGACGGCACCGCCACCCGCCGCGAGCGCATCCACCCGCTCGCCGTGACCGACCGGTACGCCGCCTCCTGGCACCGGCCGCTGCCCCCGGGCGGGCCCGTCCCCGGCGCGGCGCCGCCGCCCGTGGTGAGCGTCTCGGTGCCGGCCGGGCCCTGGGAGATCAGGGTGCACGGCCTGCGCCGGCCGCCCGGCTGGGGCCTGCGCGAGGGGGGTTACGCACTGGCGGCCGAGGCGGCGCCGGAGACGGTCCTGCGGGAGCTTCCGGGCGCGGCCGTCCGGACGGCACCCGGCGCGAACGGGCCGGGGCTGGTCAGCGCGGTGCTCGGGCTGCACGGCTGGACGGCGGCGGAGGTGCACCGCCGCGAGGGGGCGAACGCCTTCGGCCACCGCTGCGCCGTTCCCCTCCTCGTGCTACCGCCCGCTCCGGCACAGGGATGTGACGAGTCGTCAGGACGGATCGAGGTGGTGGTCGGCGCCGTGCTGCTGACCGGCGCGCCGGGGGCGCCCCCGGCACCGGAGGTGACGGTCCGGGTGGCGGGCACCGAGGTCCGACTGGCGTGGCCGGACGGGCGGGAGCTGCTGGTCCGCCCGGTCCTGCCGTGGCAGGCCCCGGTCGACCGCGGTCCGGCGACCTGAGTTCAGGGCCGGCGAGGTCGCCTCCGAGGCCTGGGGGTCAGCGGTTCTTGAACTCCTCGATGGCGCTCCGGGTCGCCTGCCCCATCGCCTCGCTGCCGGCGTGCCCGGAGTCCTCGATGATGTGGAGCCGTGCCCCCGGCCACGCCTTCGCGAGCTCCCAGGCCGTCTGCACCGGGCAGCCCATGTCGTGCCGGCCGTGGACGAGCACACCCGGGATCCCGGCCAACAGGTGGGCGTCGCGCAGCAGTTGGTCCTCCTCCAGCCAGGCGCCGTGGCTGAAGAAGTGGGCGCAGATCCGGACGAAGGCGATCCGTTCGTCCACCTCGCGGTCGCTGTACATGCCGGGCGAACCGTTGGGCTCGTTGGAGACGACCGCGTCCTCCCAGGCGAGCCAGTCGGCGGCGGCCTTCTCCCGGACGGCGCGGTCGGGGTTCTCCATCAGCCGCGCGTACGCCGCCAACAGGTCGCCGTCCCGCTCGTCTTCCGGGACGCCGTCGCGGAACCGGTCCCACGCCTCCGGGTGGAACCGCCCGGCACCCCGGTAGAGCCAGTCGATCTCGGCCCGCCGGGCCGTCGTCACGGCCGGGATGACGATCTCGGTGACCCGCCCTGGATGCCGCTGTGCGTAGGCCAGGACGAGGGTCGACCCCCAGGAGGCGCCGTTCAGAAACCACCGCTCCACGCCGAGGTGTTCGCGCAGCCGCTCCATGTCGTCGATCAGGTGCCGCGTCGTGTTCAGGCTCATGTCCGCCGCCGGGTCGCTGGCGTGCGGGGTGCTGCGGCCGCAGTTGCGCTGGTCGAAGCGGATCACCCGGTAGCGCTCCGGGTCCCAGGCCCGGGTCGGCCGCTGCGGTGCCCCCGCACCCGGGCCGCCGTGGACGTTCAGGGCGGGCTTGCCGTCCGGGTTGCCGAGCTGCTCGTAGTAGAGGCGGTTGCCGTCTCCGGTATCCAGGAACCCGGTGTCGTACGGCTCGGTCGGAGGATAGAGGTCAACCATGACCGCCGATCGTACGCGGAGGCCGCAACGGGTGGAAGGCGCCGCTGGCGCTCCGCCCCGGAGCCGGTTCGCACTCGACTGGCTTCGGGTCAGGTCCGCTTGCGGCTCGCGATCTCGTCGGCGAGCCGCTGTACGTGGGCGGGGTCCGCGTCCCGGGCGAGGGCGACGTAGTGGTCCATGACGGCCGGCCGGTAGCGCACGGGAAACGTCTGCCCCGGGGCGAGTCGGGTGATCTCGGTGATCGTGAGGTTCTCGTCCGCGATGCCGCGGAACGAGATGCCGTCGGCGGTCTCCACGTCGAGCATCAGGGCCACGCGTGGGCTGCCGCCGCTGCTGACCTCCCGCCAGTCGACGAGAACGCCGAGCGCGAGCGCCCCCGTGCGCAGCTCCGCATTGCGCTTCCGTGCGTCCCTGCTCAGGACCGGGTTCGGGGCGATGCCCGGGAAGTCCGGCCCGACGCCGAGCGCTTCCCGACTCAGGTCGGGCCTGAGCCGCGCCGCCATGTCGTTGAGCTTCTTCTCCGAACCGAACATCCTGTCCCCTCCCTCACGCCGGTGCCGGAATCCCGGCCCGGCGCTTCGCGTTGGCCGCGATTGTACGTCGCGGCCGTTCCCGGCCTCCGGCGCATCACCCCGCCCCGACGGGGTCACCGTGGACGCGACACATCAACATGCGAGCTCACCAGTCTCGACCCCCGAGGACCGGAGGCCTCAGCAGGGGCCGCATCGGCTCGCGGCCCTCGGCGAGGGGGCGCTGTCTGGTGACGGTGACCGGCATTCATCCGAACAGGTGGTTTGAATGTGCCGTGATCTAGTGGGCGGGGTTCCGCACCGCACACTCGACGAGCCCCCCGGCTTGGGAGGGCGTCGTTTTCAGCGGCACGTGAAGGGGCTCGAATGATGCACGGGATCCGCCTCGCCCTCGCAGGGGTGCTGGCAGCCGGCGCGGTGTTAGCGGCAGGGCCGTCCGCCGGGGCGGTGGACGGGCCCGCCCCGGCAGTGAAGATCGTGGCCTCCGCCTGGTCGCAGGACGGGTGGATCGCCAAGGCCACCTGTCCCAGCGGCTACGGCCTGGTCGGCGGCGGGCAGGACGCCAACCTCTACGCCAACGCGACCTTCAAGACGGTCGTCGACAGCGTCGAGGCCAACGGGCCCGCCCCCGACAGCGTCAACACCTGGATGGTCCAGGCCAGCAGGGGCCAGGCCCGCGCCTTCGCCGTGTGTGCCCAGGGCGCGCCCGTGCCCACCGTCGTCGCCTCCGACTGGTCCCAGGCCGGATGGATCGCCAAGGCCACCTGCCCGGCGGGCCAGCGTCTGATCGGCGGCGGCCGGGACACCCGGCTGGAGACACTGATCAACGGGGACGTCAACGACGACATCGAACTCAACGCCCCCGACGCGACCGTCTCCGACACCTGGTCCGCGCAGGCCAAGAAGGGCCAGGCACGCGCGATGGCGCTGTGTGCCGCCGGAGCCCCCGCGCTGACCATCGTCGCCTCCGACTGGTCCCAGGCCGGGTGGATCGCCAAGGCCACCTGCCCCAGTGGCTACGGGCTGGTCGGCGGCGGCCAGGACGCCCGCATCGGAACCAACTTCACCGGCGCGCTCAGCGACGGCGTCGAGGCCAACGGGCCCGCCCCCGACAGCGCCAACACCTGGATGGTCCAGGCCAAGAGCGGCCAGACCCGCGCCTACGCCATGTGCGCCCAGGGCGCGCCCGTTCCCACCGTCGTCGCCTCCGACTGGTCCCAGAAGGGCCAGGTGGCCCGCGCCACTTGCCCCCAGGGCACACAGATCGCAGGCGGCGGACGGGACAGCCGTCTGGGCCTCGACGGTTTCGGCGCCATCGACGACGAGATCGAGCTGGACGCCCCCGACCCGCAGAACGCCAACTCCTGGACGACCCGCTCCCACATCGGCCAGAGTCGCGCCCTGGTCATGTGCAGGGCCTGACCAAGCCCACCCTCCGCCCCTCTGTGACACCACTCCGTCAACAGGAGCGGCGCCGCAGAGGGGCGTTCCGGTGCGGAGGCGTAGCCACATCTCCGCCTCCGCGCTCAGCCGCCGCCTCGCCGCCCACCACATCCCCGTGAGGCCGGGTCGCACCACTGCGCTGGTCCAGCTCGCCCAGGACCTGCCCCCGACCGTCCTCGCCCCGACGCCGAAGCCGCCGGGAAGGCGTCCTTCCGGCACAAGGACTGACCCCGGCCCGCCTCTCCGCCCCGCGGGATTCCCCGGGTCGTGATCCCCGTGCGAGGCCGGCGCCAAAGCGTTCACCGGGCGTAGTCGACCTCGGGGAAGTCGGGGGAAGGGCCGTCGAGCAGCCGCCCCTGGTCGCGGAGGTGGAGGTCGAAGAAGGCTCGCGGGTAGGCGCGTTGGAACGCCTGCGCCCGGTGCCCGGGAATCGTCCCGACGTCTTCCTCCAGATCGGACGCCGACCTGCCCAGGAGAGGGGCGATCAGCGGCAGGATCAGCACGTCGTCGCCGAACGACTGGTGCGCGGCTCCCCGTACGGTCAGGTGCAGGCGCCAGCCGCGCAGGTGCGACCAGAACGCGCGCAGGGCGGGGTTGTTCTCCATGCCGCCCTTGCCGGGGGTGTCCACGACCAGGAACGGACGGTCGAGCCCGGCGTCCACCACCGGGCCCGCCGCGCCCCCGTCCAGGCTCATGCCCGCCGTGATCCGCCCGTCGGTGAGCATCGTCGCGGCGGTGGTGGCGCCGCCCAGGGAGTGGCCGAGCATCCCGACGCGCCGCGGGTCGAGCGCCCCGCGCAGGCCGGTGGGCAGCGGGGTGCGGCAGACGCCGGGGTGGCCACCCGCGCGGAGGACGGCGAGCCGGTCCAGGACGAAGCGGATGTCGTCGGTACGGACCGCGAGGGCCTTGGCGTAGTCGCTGATCCCGCCCGTCGGGTTCGTCTCGACGCGTCCGCCGGGGAAGGCGACCGCCGCCGCGTCGTAGGTGTGGTCGACGGTGACCACCACGAAGCCGTGGCTGGCGAGGTCCTCCACGACGCCGGTGCCGAACGACCGTGACGCGTCGGCGCCGGGGGAGTAGAGCACGACGGGCAGGGGGCCGGGTGGGCCGCCGACGGGAGCGCCCTCGTGGCCGTGGGTGGCTCCCAGCCGTACCCGGCCGGGAGGCAGGCCGAGGATGCCCAGGTACCGGTCGGCCGCCGCCGGAGGCATCCAGGGAACGGTGGGGCGGTCCGCGCGGCCGCGGGCGGGGTACCAGACGCTGATCATCAGCTCACGGCAGGGGCGGGAGGGCACCCAGGGGTCCGGCCGCGTGGTGTCGGCCAGGTGCAGCGCGACCGTGCCCAGCGGGTACGGGCCGTTCGGGGCGGGCAGCTGGAACCGCACGGGTTCCTCCTGCCCCGGTCGCGCGACGGCCGCCGGCGCGAGCGGACCCGGGATCAGGGCGGCGGCCAGTGCGGCGCCCGAGGACAGCAGTGTTCTCCGGTTCATGCGTTCCACTGTTCCGGCCGACGAGCCGGGCGGCTTCGCCCCCGGGGAGGAACCCGGTGTCAGCCCAGGAGGGTACGACGGGCATCGGTCGTGCGGATGACTCAGCCCGTGAGATGACGTCCTCCGGGCTGACGGGCCCTGGGCCCCGCTTGGATAGCGTGGCCGGCATGGGTGACGGTGAGTCACGGCCGCTGGTGGCCGGACGTCTGCGGGACGGACAGTGGCAGGGCGTGGACACGGTCGCGGCCGTGCTCCTCGCCCTGGCGTTCGGCGTGAGCGAGACGCTGAGCGGTGGCTGGGGCGCGGGGGTCGTGGCGGCGGTGGTCTGGCTGCCGGTCGCGGTACGGCGCAGGTGGCCCGTCCGGGTTCTGTACACGGTCCTGGCCGGAGCGGTCCTCGCCGTGGTGTCCACCGGATGGGAGGCGTCCTGGGTCCCGGTCGGGACCGCCCTGTACACGGTGGCGGCGCGGGAACCGCGGCGCCCGTCCGCGACGGCGCTCGGCTGCTCGCTGGGCGCCGTCGCGGCGGCCATGGCCCTCGGGCCGCGACCGGTCCCGGCCTCCGAGGTCGCGGGGGGCGTCGTCTTCGCGTCCCTGATGATGGCCCTGCCCTGGCTGGTGGGCACCGCGCTGAGGGAACAGCGCTCGTACGCGGCACTCGCCGCCCGGCAGGCCGTGACGGACGAGCGCCTGCGGATCGCCCGCGAGCTCCACGACGTGGTGGCCCACCATCTGACCGTCATCACGGTCCGGGCCGAGGTGGCCCGCGCGGTGGCCTCCACCAACCCGGAGGAGACCGAGCGGACCCTCGCCCTGGTCGGGACGGCGGGCCGGACGGCGCTCACCGAGATGCGCCGCATGCTCAGCGTGCTGCGCTCACCCGGTGACGGAGCCGAGCTCGGGGCCGCCCCCGGTCTGGCGGACCTGCCCGCGCTCGCGGCCGGCGCGGGCCCGCGCGTGGAGCTGTCCGTCGACCCGGATCCACCGCTCCCCCCGGGGGTGGAACTGGCGGTCTACCGGATCGTCCAGGAGGCCCTCACCAACGTCGTCAGGCACGCGGGGTCGGCGGACTGCCGGGTGAGCCTGTCCCGGGTGGATCCCGAGGCGGTCGAGATCGAGGTCGTCAACGACGCGCCGGCCCGGCTCCCGTCTCAGCTCCCGTCCCGGTTCCCGTTCCGGCGTCTCGGCGGCGGGCACGGACTCGTCGGGATGCGGGAGCGGGCGGCCATGTGCGGCGGGACCTTCTCCGCCGGCCCCCTGGAGACGGGCGGGTTCCGGGTGCACGCGCGGCTGCCCTGCGGATCGGAGGCGGCACGGTGAACCCGCCGGTCCGGGTTCTCATCGCCGACGACCAGGCGCTGTTGCGGACGGGCTTCCGCCTGCTCATCGAGAGCGTGCCGGACCTCGCCGTCGCGGGCGAGGCCGCCGACGGGGAGCAGGCCGTCGAACTCGCCCTGCGGCTGCGGCCCGACGTCGTGCTGATGGACATCCGGATGCCCGGTATGGACGGTCTGGAGGCCACCCGGCGCATCTGCGCGGACCCGGACGCCGTCGGCACCCGCGTGCTGGTCCTCACCACCTTCGACCTGGACGAGTACGTGTACGCGGCACTCCGCGGCGGAGCCAGCGGATTCCTCCTGAAGGACATCCTCCCCGCCGACCTGCTGGCGGCCCTGCGGGTGGTCGCCGCCGGCGACGCCCTGCTCGCGCCCGCCGTCACCCGCCGTCTGATCCGCGAGTTCGCCGGACGCCACGAGCCGCGCCCGCGGCTCGCCCGGGAGCTGGCGGGCCTGACCCCACGGGAACGGGAAGTCCTCCGACTGGTGGCCCGGGGACTGCCCAACCGCGGGATCGCCGACCATCTGGGGCTGAGCATCGCGACCGTCAAGACCCACGTCCGGCGGCTGCTGGCCAAGCTCGACGCCCACGACCGGGCCCAGCTGGTCGTCATCGCCTATGAGACGGGCGTGGTCACCGCGGGCGGGAACCCCCCGTCCACGGGCTGACGCCTCACCCGCCGGGACGGTGGACCTGATCTTCATCAAGAGCTCCGACCCGTTCCTCGCAGCCGACCACGAGCACCGTCGACGTGAGGACCTTCCCGGCGGCCGGGCCCGGGGGCCTGTCGTCACACGAGTCCGGCGATGCGCACGAGGTCCGCCATGTAGAACGTGCCGGGGTCCTTGCCGAACGTCGGCTTCCACGGGTTCGCCGAGTTCCTGCTGTTGTGGCTGAGGTACGAGCCCGGGTCGGCCTTGATCAGTGCGGCGATCACCTCGCCGACGATGGCGCTGCCCAGGGTGCCGAGTTTGAGGCTGCCCACGTCCGACTTCTCCTCGAGCGCGCCCTCGCCCAGGACGTAGTACCAGGGCGGTACGTGGTCGAAGTCCTGCAGCCCGAAGTCCTTCGGCGTGTAAGGATCGTGGCCTGAGCTGTACTTCGCGTACACCTCCTTGGCGAGGTCCTCCCCGGAGGGCAGCCCCTTGGTGCCGTCCTTGCGGACGAAGGAGTTCGCGCGGCGCAGGTTCCGAATGGCGATGGAGAGCAGCGGCGAGTAGAGCTGGCCCTGGTACGGGTTTCCGTCCGGGAGCCCTTCCTTCTCCGTGGAGTCCTCCAGCCACGTCAGGGGGCTGTCGATGGGCGGCGGCATCTGGAGGAAGGCGTGGATGATCTTCCTGTCGAACCTCTTCGCGTACTGGGGTTGCTGCGTGGCCCCCGGGATCACGAAGAACTGGTGCCAGTCGATGACCTGTTCGGTGCGCAGCGGTGAGAACGGTCTGCGGAAGTTGAAGAGGTGGCCGGTCGTGGTGTTGTTGAGGCGGTACTCCTCGACCGGCAGCGAGTGCAGCCGGTAGGCGGCGGTGGTGAATTCGAGGGGCAGTGCGACCGGCTTGTCCTGCGGGGGGTTGAAGAGGAGGAAGGGGGCTTCCTTGTTCTCGGCCACCGCCTTGACCTTCGCGTACACCGAGTCCTTCACGATCCTGGGAAGCCAGTCGTTGAGGATCATCCACTGGTAGTGCCAGACGACCTGTTGCTTGGCCGTGTCGAAGAGGGCGACGTCCGGGACCGAGCCCTTCAGCATGTCGACCACGGCGTTGTGGAACAGCATGAAGGCGTGGTGGATCTGGATCGAGATGATGGTGTTGTCGTTGCGCGGGTCGGCGATGACCGGGACGCCCTGGGGGTTGCGGGGCACGTCGTAGTCGCGGTTCGGGTCGATCCAGAACTTTCCGACGTCGAGGTTGTCGTAGAACGCGAACGACTGGGTCTTGGGACCGAGTCCGTAGACGTGGGAGAGGTCGACCCTGGCGCTGCGGAAGTTCGTCGTGTCCCCGATGGTGTTGCTGTCGAAGGTCACGTCGGCCTGGAAGGTGATGTTGTGGTCGAGGAACTGGCCGAGGTAGGTGTAGCCCGCCGGGATGCCGGCCTCGGCCGGGGCCGTCGACGGCTTCGGCGGCTTCGCCAGGTACTTGTCGTCGATCTTCTCGCCGAGTTCGGCGCACTGCCGCTTGTCGAACGGGAGCGGGGGGTTGAGGTCCATCTGGCCGCCGGGCGCGCCGAGTTCCTCGATCAGATCGTCGCCGGGCACGTACCCGTCCAGCGCGGGGAACAGCCACGTGTAGGTGCCGGTCTCCACCACCGTGTCCCGGAACGCGACCGGGGTGTGCGGCTCCGCGGGGCGGGTGCCGTCGCCCAGGTCCAGGCGTAGCGGACAGCCGTGGCCGGTGAAGGTGGGGTCGGCGACCCGGAGGCCGTCCGGATTCAGCGCTGCTTGTCCGTCGTGGCCCAGGAGTTGGTCGAGGAGCCGGGCGCGGGCCTCCTCCCGTCGGGTGGCGACGTCGTCGGCGGGCGCGTCGGCCGTCGTGGTGTCCGTGGTCATCGGAGGACTCTTCCTTCCGTCGTCCGGGTGACGGCGCCGGGGGCGCTCTCACCCGGGGGCTTCACGGCCGACTCGGTCACGGCCGCTCCGCACGCATGCCCGCACTCCGCCGTGCGGGTAACCCCGGCCGCCGAACACCACCGCAAAGGCCCGGTGCCTTGACCCGGGCAGCCCGCCCGGGGTGGTGGGCGGTCACCTGTCGGCCCACGATCGGACCGGACACGGCACTTCGGTCCGGAGTTCCTCGGGGCGTGAGCCCGCGGGCCGGTCGCTCCGGGTAGTCGTGCCGCACCGGGTTGCGATCGTGGACGGGATGGTGTGCGCTGGGAAGTGTGCGAACCGTTGGCCGGCCGGGCCGGACCCTCGCTCCGGGCCCCGGCGGCGCCGAAAGCGGGACGAGGGCGAAGGAGGCGACGGACACCTCGAACGGGGGCAAGCCGGCCGTGACGGACTGACCGGCCGGCGGTCAGGATCCGCAGGGCGAGTCCGGAGATCAGATCATGGGAATAGAATTCACGGTCGTCGATGCCGTCCCATATGAGCACGGCCGCAGCACGGAGCCATTGATATGGCATGGTACTGCCACCTTCAGTCACCCCGTGAAGAATGCCGAAGCCGCTATCCAGGCGTTCTCCCTTGAATTCCTGAGGGGGCCCTACAATCCCGGTGAAGCCCCCTACGGCAAGGAGCACGTCGATTGCTCCGTGGGGAAGCTGACCGGTAATACCGCCGCGGTCCAGGTGACATTCCTGCTGCGTCCGCGGGACGCTGGCCCCGACTACAACTTCCAGGCCTCGGCGCGGATCCTGGTCATCGCCGAGACGGGTGGGATGTAGCGGGAAACGGGAAGGGAAGACAGTGGCCGGAGTGAGTGTGGCGCCGATCATCCAGGTCGAGCAGTGCCATTTCGAGTTTCCGCGGTCCGGCGACGCATCCGTCAGGACCCTGACGCAGCAGTTCTCGTTCGAGCAGTGCGTCAACAGGGCGGTCGCCTTCGTGTCCGGCTACTCCGGGCACTACACCGATGCCCAGTTCCAGAATATCGGAAGGATCCATGTGAAGGCGGAGGCCAGCCTGGAGGACGCCCAGAAGGGTGGGGTCCTGGTGACGTGTGAATGGGCATTCGATCCCCAGGTCAACGGCTATCCGTCGGCCGGGGAGGTCTGGGTGACCGTGCTGGGATGGTGAGCGGTGTGGAGACCGGAGGCGGCGGCGGCCGGCTGGACGTGACGGCCGAGGACGTCCCGGCCGACCCGGGTTCCGTGGTCACCGCCGCGTTCCGGGTGGTCGACGCGCGGGAGGGGGTCGCGGGAGCGGACCTCGTCCTCACCGCCGATCCGGGGCTGACGTTCGAGGAGGACGTCGTGGGGTTCAGCCGGAACGGAGGCCGGCCGGGGACCTTCCGGGGCGAGCGGTCGCCGGGGAATTCCACCCTGAGGTGCGCGGGCGCCCACCTCGACGTCTACGACAGCGGGGACCGGATCGACCTCGATGTCGCCGTCCGCGTCGGCAGCGGGCTCTCCTCCGGCGATCCCAAGGTTCGGCTGGCCATCACGAGCCCGCCGGACTGCCCACCGGAGACCTACGGGTCCGGAGACGTGACCGTTCACGTCAAGCGCCTCGTTCCCCGCATCGACAGGGTCGACCCCCCTGATGTGGAGGAATGGGGGCCGGTCACTTTCGAGGGCAGCAATCTCGGCCTGGTGCGCTGGGCGGTATTCGCGGACGAAGACGGCAGGACGGTCATCACGGATGCCAAGGGCGGCGATGTCGGCTACCTGGCGACGTCGAGGCGCCCGCCGGGGCTGGCCAACGGGCGCGGAAAGGTCTGGCTCTCCACCGCCGATACGCAGAACGAGATCGCGCCGGGCAACACGAGCAACAGTCTGGACATCGTCTTCGAGAATCCGTAGCGGCATCGCGTGTCCCGCCGGAGCGGGTTTCTCCCGGGCCGTGCGCAAGGGGGAGTGCTGTGCCCACGTCCCGGCAGGGTCATTTTATCAATGATTCGTCAGCGAATCATCTTGGTGGTGATGTTGTTGATGCATCTCCGTGAAACCGTGTTTCCCGACCGAACGGGGTTGCCCGACCGTCGTTGGGCTTTTAGATTGGATTCAGGTCTTGCTCCACCGGGGCTAATTCCGACCGACGGCACACGTGAGAGAAGAGGAGGCGAGACAGGATGGGCATGCACATTACCACCGTTTACCCGACCCAGGTCGAGGCGGGCGGACCGGTTCATCTGGAGGGCAGTGACCTCGGCCTGGTGCGCTGGGCAGTGTTCACGGACGAAGACAGCAAGCACAGCCTGACCGTGCCCGCGAATGGGGTGGACGTCGGCAGGGCGGCAGACTCGGTATGCCCCGACGGTCTGAATACGAGTGAGGGGACGATCGCCCTCTCGGACGCCAAGACGAAGGACAAGGTCAATTCTTCGAACACCAGCAATTCGGTGCCCCTCGGCTTCGTCGGGCGGTGACACCGCGCGCCTGCGTACGAAAAGCGCAGGAGCGACACGAATCCGCCCGCCATCCTGTGATGACGGGCGGATTCGACCTCGGACCCGTGTCCAAGGCATCGGCAAGCCGAGGTGCTCGTAGAACCGCGCGTACGCCTCGCTAGGCCCGCCGGAGTCCGAGGGCCGCGCGGATGCGGCCGACGACCGCCCGCAGGACGGCGAGGTCGTGGGTGCCGGGCAGGGGCGGGGCTGGTTCGCCGCGCTGGGTGGCCCGGTGGCTGTCGAGGAGGTGCTGCTGCAGTGCGTTCATGCCCTCACCCTGCGCCCGGCGCGCCCCTCCCGTCCCGCCGATTGACGGTACTGGTCAAACGACGGGACGGCGCCGCCGCCCGATCCGGCACCATGGTGGGGTGAGCGTGACCATTGACATCACCGGACTGCCGCACGAGCGGATCATCTTCTGCCCCTCGCCGCTGGCCGAACTCGGCAACGCCCTGCACGCGCTGGCCGAGCCCGCTCACCACCCACGCCTGCACGCCTGGACGACGGCGACCTCCGCCACTCTCGAACCGGAGCTCGCCGACCGGCTCGTCGAGGCCGACTTCATGTGGCGCTCGACCCGCTCCGACTTCCTGATGCCGCCCCGGCCCCGGGAGACGCTCGCCGAGGAACTGGACGACCTCGACCAGCTGGACGACGAGACCTTCGTCGGCTCGGCCCTGGAGATCTCCTGCAACAGCAGCCGCTACTCGCAGGGCATGCCCTCGCCGCTGACCGACGGCCGGTCGCGGCGCCGCGCGCTCGACCTCGCCGCCGCGCGCGGCCCGCGCCAGGCGGCCTTCGTCGAACGGACGCTCGCCGACCCCACCGGCACCCGCGCCTGGATCCGGCGCCTCCTGGAGGACTGCGACCGGGCGTTCTTCGCCGACGCCTGGCGCCGCGTCCAGGTCCAGCTCGCCGCCGACGCCCGGCACAAGACCGACCTGCTGCGCCGCAAGGGCCTGGCGGAGGCGCTCGCGGCGACCTCCTCCGTACTGAGCCTGGAGGAGGACGGGCACGGCACCCGCATCGTCGTCGACAAACTGGTGCACGGCCGCACCGAGGCCGGCAGCACGGGCGTCACCCTGCTGCCGACCGTCTTCGGCTGGCCGCACTTCTTCGCCCTGTACGCGCCGGGCTGGCAGCCCGTGATCCAGTACCCGGCCGCCGCCCACGAGGTCGGCGGCGCCGAGTCGGTGGAGACGGTGAAGCTGCGCCTGGAGGCGCTGACCCACCCGATGCGGATGAACCTGTGCCGCCACCTCGCGCGCGGGGCGTACTCGACGAGCGAGCTGGCCGACTCACAGGACATCACCGCACCGGAGGTCTCCCGCCACCTCGCCGTCCTGCGCAAGGCCGGGCTGCTCACCACCCGCCGCCGGGGCCGCTACGTCCTCCACCAGCTCGACCTGTCGGTCGTGGCCCGGATCGGCAGCGACTTCCTGGAGTCCGTCCTGCGCTAGCTGTACTGACCACGGAGGTCAGGCCCGGGCGGCGCCGACCAGCGGGCGGTGGCAGGCCACCGTGCGGCCGGGTGCCACTTCCCGGTGGCGGGGCTCCTCGGTGGCGCAGCGGGAGTCGGCCAGGGGGCAGCGGGTGCGGAAGCGGCAGCCGCTGGGCGGGGCGAGCGGGGAGGGCGGGTCGGCGGGGAGCAGGCCGGTGTCGCGCAGCGGGCGGCCGGGTTCGGGGACGGCGGCGAGCAGGGCGGCGGTGTAGGGGTGGGCCGGGGCGGCGAGGACGGCCTCGGTGGGGCCGCGCTCGCAGACGCGGCCGAGCTGGAGCACGGCCACCTCGTCGCTCACGGCCCGGACCACGCCGAGGTCGTGGGAGATGAACAGGCCGGCCAGTCCGCGCTCCTCGGTGAGCCCGCGCAGCAGGTTGAGCACGGTGGCCTGGGCCGAGACGTCGAGCGCGGAGACCGCCTCGTCGGCGATCAGGACGCGCGGCCCGGCGGCCAACGCCCGGGCGATGGCGACCCGTTGGGCCTGTCCGCCGGAGAGCTGGTGGGGCCGGCGGTCGCCGAACAGGGCGGGCGGCAGGCCGACGGCCTCCAGCTGCCGGGTGACGGTCTCCTCGCGGTCGCGGTCGCGGGCCGGATCGGGGTGGGCGTCGAGGGGCTCGGCGACGAGGTCGCGGACCCGGCGGCGCGGGTTGAGGGAGGAGAGCGGGTCCTGGAAGACCATCTGGAGGCGGGGCCGGACGGCCCGCAGGGCGCGCGGGGAGAGCGCGGCGAGGTCGGTGCCGTCGAGGGTGACGGTGCCGGTGGTGGGCGGGGGCAGCCGCAGCAGGGCCTTGGCGATGCTGCTCTTGCCGGAGCCGGACTCGCCGACCAGGGCGAGGGTGCGGCGCGGGTACAGGGCCAGGTCGACGCCGCTGACGGCGTGCAGCGGGCCGGAGCGGGTGCGGTGGACGACGCTCAGGCCGGTGGCCTCCAGGACGGGCTGTCCCGGTGTGGCGGCGTCGGGGCCCACGGCTTCGGGGGAGGTGGTCATGCCGCGGGCTCCAGTTCGTCGGGCGAGGGTATGTCGGCTTCGGTGAGCGGGAAGTGGCAGTCGGCGGTGTGGCCGTCCGCCGAGGCGTGGGTGGGCGGCGCGGTCGTGGTGCAGAGCTCCGTCGCCCGTTCGCAGCGCGGGGCGAAGGGGCAGCCGGGGGTGGGCCGGGTGAGGTCGGGCGGCGAGCCGGGGATGGCGGGCAGGGTGCGGCGCAGCGGCCCGGTGACCCGGGGGACGGAGCGCAGCAGGGCCGCGGTGTAGGGGTGCCGAGGGGTGCGGGTGACGGCCTCGGTGGGGCCGGTCTCGACGATCCGGCCGCCGTACATGACGGCGATGCGCCGGGCCCGCCCGTACAGCAGGCCGATGTCGTGGGTGATCAGCAGGGTGGCCAGGCCCCGTTCGACCCGGTGCTGGTCGAGCAGGTCGAGGACGGTGCGCTGGACGGTGACGTCGAGGGCGGTGGTGGGTTCGTCGGCGAGCAGCAGCGCGGGTTCGCCGGCCAGGGCGGCGGCGATGCCGACGCGCTGGCGAAGGCCGCCGGAGAGCTCGTGCGGGTGGGCGCGGGCCCGCCGGGCGGGGTCGGGGACGTCGACGGCGGCGAGCAGTTCGGCGGCGGTGCGCAGCCGTTCGCGCCGGGAGAGGCGGCGCCGGTTGGTGATCGACTCGGTGACCTGGTCGGCGATCCGGACCACCGGGTTGAGCGAGGTCATCGGGTCCTGGTGGACCATGGCGATGCCGGTGCCGAGCAGTTCGGCGCGGCGGGCGGGGGTGGCGGCGAGCAGGTCCTCGCCGTTCAGCCGGATCTCGCCGGTGGCGACGGCCCGGGTGGTGCGGGACTCGACGCCGAGGACGGTGCGGGCGAGCACGGACTTGCCGGAGCCGGACTCGCCGACCACGCCGAGGCACTCGCCGGCCGCGATGCTCAGGCCGACGCCGTGCAGGACGTGCAGGGCGCGGCCGTCGGGGGTGTGCAGGACGGTGTCCAGCGAGCGGACGTCGAGGACGGGGGCGGAGGTCATCCGCGCACTCCCTTCGTGGTGGGGCGCTTCGGGGCGGTGGGCTTCGGGGTAGTGGGCTTCGTGGCGGTGGGCTTCGCGGCGGCGGGAGCGCCCGAACGCAGCTGCTCCCCGAGGTAGTTGAGGGCGAGGACGGTCAGGCAGAGCACCGCCGCGGGCGCCAGCGAGATCCACGGCGCGCTGCCGAGCGCGGTGCGGCCCTCGGCGATGATGCCGCCCCAGGAGGGCTCCGGCGGGCGCAGCCCGAAGCCGAGGAAGCTGAGCGAGCCCTCGGCGACGATGGCGACAGTGGTGGCGGTGAAGGCGAAGGTGAGGGCGACCGGCACGACGTGCGGGACGATCTCGCGGCGCAGGATCCGCAGCGGGGCGGTGCCGATCATGCGGGCGGCCTGGACGAAGCCGCGCTCGCCGAGCGAGAGCACGACGGCGCGCACCACCCGGGTGAAGTGCGGGACGGTGAACAGCCCGATCAGGGTGCCGATCACGGTGAGGCTCGGGCCGCGCAGCGAGACCGTGATCATCACCAGGATCAGGCTGGGCACGGACATCAGCAGGTCGGTCGCGAAGCCGATCGCCTTGTCGACCGGGCCGCGGAACCAGCCGGCGGCGAGGCCGAGCGCGCCGCCGCCGAGCAGGCCGACCAGGATGGTCAGGGCGGCGACGGTGAACGAGGCGCGGGCGCCGGCGACGGTGCGTTGCAGGACGTCCCGTCCGGCGGCGTCGGTGCCCAGCCAGTGGCCGGGGCCGGGGGCGGCGGAGGGGTGGGCGAAGTCGCCGTGCAGCGGGTCGAAGCCGGGCAGCAGGGGAAGCAGCAGGGCGGCGAGGGCGACCAGGGCCAGCCAGGCCGCGGCGGCGAGCACACCGGCCGGGGGCCGTCGCCGGGCGGTGCGGGCCTGGAGAACGGTGACGACGGTGGGCTCAACGGTGCTCATGGGCGATCCTCGGGTCGATCGTGCGGTACAGCAGGTCGACCGCGAAGGTGGCCGCGACCACGCCGAGGGCGCTGACCACCACCACGGCCTGGACGACCGGGAAGTCCCGGCCGGCGATGGCGGCGGAGGCCAGGCTGCCGACGCCGGGCACCGCGAACAGCGACTCGACCAGCACCGACCCGCCGAGCGAGGTCCCGATGCCGATCCCGATCAGCGTCACCAGCGGCAGGCTGGACGGCCGCAGGGCGCGGCGCAGCAGCAGCCGGGTGGTGCCCATGCCGCGGCTGCGGGCGGCGGCGATGTACGGCTGGTCGAGGGTGTCGAGCAGTTGTCCGCGCAGGGTGCGGGTGAACACGGCGGCCTCGGTGAGGCCGAGGGTGAGCGCGGGCAGCACCAGGTGGCGGAGGTTCTCGGCCGGGTCCTCGGTAAACGGGGTCCAGCCGGTGGCGGGCAGGACGCGCAGCTGAACGGCGGCGATCCAGATCAGCAGCAGGCCGAGGGCGAAGCCGGGGACGGCGAGCCAGCCGAAGGTGCCGGCGGTGGCGATCCTGTCGAAGGTGCCGCCGGGACGCCAGGCGGAGAGCAGGGCGACGGGCACGGCCAGGCAGAGCGCCACCAGCTGGGCGGCGAGGAAGAGTTCGAGGGTGACGGGGATGCGGTCGGCGAGTTCGGTGGTGACGGCGGCTCCGGTGGACAGCGAGTGGCCGAGGTCGCCGTGCAGGGCGTCGCCGATCCACTGCCAGGTGGCGGCGAACAGGTTGCGGTCCAGGCCGAGCCCGGCCTCGTAGGCGGAGATCTGCTCGGGGGTGGCGGTGGGTCCGAGGGCGGCGACGGCGGGCGAGCCGGGCATCAGGTGGGGCAGGGCGAGGGCGGCGACGGTGACCAGCAGCAGGACGGCCGCGGCGCGGCCGACCCGTCCGCCGTACCGCAGGGCGGTCCGGGTGCCGGGGGTCATCGCTTCACCCACAGGGTGGCGGGGGAGACGTTGAGGACGGTGCGCTTGGAGAGGTCGGGCAGGCCGCCGACCTTGGCGGTGGAGAGGAAGCCGACGGTGTTCTCGGTGAGGAAGGCCATCGGCGCCTCGTCGACGACCCGCCGGGCGGCCTGGCCGTAGGCGGCCGAGCGCTTGGCGGGGTCGGTCGAGGCACGGCCCTCGGCGATCGCCTTGGCGGCCTCCGGGTCGGTCCAACCCATGAAGTTGTACGGCGAGTTCGGCAGGTAGAGGCTGCCGAGCGCGGTGTCGGTGTCGCCGAACATGCTGGTGATGAAGTCCAGCACCTGGAACTTGCGCTGGAGCATCGCGGTGCCCAGGCTCGCGTTGTCCATCGGCTTGATGGTCATCCTGATCCCGGCCTCGCCGAGCATCTGCTGGAGCACGGTGGCGCGCTGCTGGGCCTCGGGGCGGCTGTCGACGAGGTAGTCGAAGGCGAGGTCGGGGTGGCCGGCCTCGGCGAGCAGGGCGCGGGCCCTGGCCGTGTCGTGGGCCGGGTACGCGCCGGCGGTGCGGTACGGGGAGCGGGAGCCGATCGGGCCGTCGGAGACGGTGCCCTGGCCGAGGAAGACGACCTTCTCCAGGGCCTCGCGGTCGATGGCGTACTGCACGGCCCGGCGGACCCGGACGTCGTCGAAGGGCGCGGCCTTGGTGTTGAAGACGACGGTGCTGGTGGAGCCGGGCCCGGTGGCGGTGCGCAGCCCGTCGGCGGCGGCCTGCTTGAGCTGGCCGGGCGTCTCGGTCCAGATCAGGTCGGTGTCGCCGGAGCGCAGCGACTGGTAGCGGCTGTCGGCGTCGGACAGCACCCGGTAGACGAGCTTGTCGGCGTGGCCCTTGGTGCCCCAGTAGGCGGGGTTGCGGGCGAGGGTGACGGAGACTCCGGGCTGCACGCTCTCCACGGTGTACGGGCCGGAGCCGACGGCGGGGGAGTCGCCGGACGGCGCCTCGGAGACGTACCCGAGGGAGCGGGTGAACAGGTTGGGGAAGGCGGCGTCGGGGGCCTTGAGGGTGAAGGCGACGGTGGTGGGGCCGGTGACGGCGGTGGTGGCGATGGCGGCCGCGTCGAGGGCGCAGGCGCACTTGCTCTCCGGCTTGGCGAGCCGGGCGACGTGGTCGGCGACGGCCTGGGCGTCCAGCGGCTTGCCGTCGCTGAAGGTCACGCCCTCGCGCAGGTCGAGGGTCCAGACCGTGGCGTCCGCGTCGGGGGTGAAGGACTTGGCGAGGTACGGCTGGACGGTGCCGTTGTCGCCGTTGACCATCAGCGGGTCGTACAGGGCGTTGGCGAGGACCATCATCGGCATCTGGATCAGGGTTCCGTCGGCCGGGTCGAGCTTGGCGAACGGCCGGTCCAGGCCGATCTTGAGCGTGCCGCCGTCCACGGCCGGCCCGTCGGCCGCCGCGCCGGTGTTCCCGGCGGCGCCGCCGGTGCCGGACAGCGCGTCGTCGGAGGCGGAGCAGGCGGTGAGGGTGAGGGCGGCGGCGAGGGCCGCCGATGCCAGGAGGTAGTGCCGCTTCATGGTTCCTCGGTTCGGGGGAGTGGGGGCGGCCAGGGGGAGTGCGGCCGCCGACGCGACACACCATTCCGGAAGTGGCAGGACTGCCAAAAGGCAGTTGTGCAAATTCCGGATGACGAAACCCGGAAGAGTCGGCGCTCGCCTTGAACGGGCCCGGCCGGACGTGGTTCCGTACTCATGGCGGCCCCCTCGACGGCCCCACCCACCGACACGACCGACACTCAACTCACCGAACGGGAGCGGAAGAACGATGCAGGGGACGGACACCGCGGCGGAGCAGGGCATGCGCGACCGGAAGAAGGCGCGCACCCGCGACAGCATCCGCAGCGCGGCGCTCGACCTCTTCGAGGAGCAGGGCTACGAGCGCACCACCGTGGACCGGATCTGCCGCCGCGCCGACGTCGCCCACCGCACCTTCTTCCGCTACTACCCGGCCAAGGAGGCGCTGCTGTTCGGCTGGGACTTCGGCCAGGTCGTCCTCGACGCCTTCGCCGCCGCCCCCGCCGAACTCCCGCTCTGGGCCGCGCTCGACCACGCGCTGACCGTCACCGGCGGACGGCTGGAGGAGCCCGTCGAGCACACCGAGCGGCGCCGCCGGCTGCGCCGGGGCCTGCTCGACGTGCACTCCGTGCACAACTACGCCCTGGTCGTCATCGACGCCTTCACCGAACGCACCGTCACCATCGCCGCCGAGCGGCTCGACGTCGACCCGGCCACCGACCTGCGTCCGACCGCGCTCGGCGCGATGTTCGGCGGCATGGTGCGGCGCCACGTCCTGATCGGTTCGGAGAGCGGCACCCTGACCGACTGGGTCAGGGCCTACCGGGACGTGCTCGCCACCGCGGGCTGACCCGACCCCGTACCCCGTCCTTCCCAGGCGCGCCGCAGGCCGCCCGGACGGCACCGCACGCCCTCTTCCCCTTTTGCACACCCCCCGCACGACCCGAAAGGCCTCCGCATGTCCCTGGTCAACTTCCGCGACCCCGCAGCGCTCGCCGACCCCGCGAGCCGCTGGATCCGTCCCGGCGCCCTGTTCCGCTCCGCCCAGCCCTTCCCCGCCGCCGACGCGGCCGTCGTCGCCCAGCTGGGCGAGCACGGCATCACCACCGTCGTCGACCTCCGGGGCGAGGCCGAGACCGGCCCCGAGGACTGGGCCGCCGCCGAGGCCGCCGGCATCGCCGTCGTCGCCGCCCGGATCGAGCCGACCAACGACGAACTCGCGCGGGCCATGCGGACCATGACCACCGCCGAGGACCTCGGCGTCTTCTACCTGCTGATGGCCGAGTCCGCGCCGCGGGCCCTCGCCGCCGCCGTGGAGGCCACCGTCCGCCCCGGCGGGGTGCTGGTGCACTGCGCCGCCGGCAAGGACCGCACCGGGCTGCTCACCGCGCTGCTGCTGGAGCTGCTCGGGGTGCCGGCCGAGGAGATCGTCGCCGACTACGCCCGCACCAACGAGGCGATCCAGCGGATCTGGGCCGGGCTCGCCGAGCGCAACCGTGCCGCCCTCAACGAGGTCGAGGCCGGCCGGCTGGTCGTCCCCGCCCCGCTGCTGGAGGCCCCCGCCGGGGCGATGAGCGCCTTCCTCGACCTGGTCCGGGCCAGGCACGGCGGCGCCGCCGGCTTCCTGGCCGCCTGCGGGGTCACCGCCGAGACGATCGAGGCCTTCCGCGCCAAGGCCGCCGCGTCGAACACCGCCGAGGTGACGGCATGCTGACCGTCCTGCGCCACACCGACGGCACGCCCTTCCGCGACCTCAACCACAACGGCACCATGGAGCCCTACGAGGACCCGCGGCTGCCCGTCGAGAAGCGGGTCGAGGACCTGCTGGCCCGGATGACCCCGGAGGAGAAGGCCGCGCAGATGCTGCACGGCCGGATGCTCCCCGGCGACCAGGGCCCGTTCCCCTCCGGCGCCCGCCTGATCACCGAACGCGGCCTCACCCACTTCGCCATGATGGCCGTCCCCGACCCGCGCGCGATGGCCGCCTGGAACAACCACGTCCAGGACCTCGCCGCGGCCGCCCGGCTGGGCATCCCCGTCACCCTCTCCTCCGACCCCCGGCACGGCTTCACCGCCAACCCGGCCACCGCCCACACCGGCGGCGGCTTCAGCACCGGCCCCGAGCCGATCGGCCTCGCCGCCACCGACGACCCCGACCTGGTGCGCCGCTACGCCGACCTGATCCGCCGCGAGCTGTGCGCCGTCGGCATCCGGGTCGCCATCCACCCGATGGCCGACCTCGCCACCGAGCCCCGCTGGGCCCGGATCAGCGGCACCTTCGGGGAGGACCCGGAGCGCGCCTCGCGGATGATCACCGCCTACATCGAGGGCCTCCAGGGCGGGCCGATCGGCCCGGACAGCGTCGCCTGCATGACCAAGCACTTCCCCGGCGGCGGCCCGCAGGCCGGCGGCGAGGACTCGCACTTCGCCGCCGGACGCCGACTGGTCTACCCCGGCGGCGAGTTCGAGACCCACCTGCGGCCCTTCGAGGCGGCCTTCGCCGCGGGCACCGCGCAGATCATGCCCGCCTACGCGATCCCCTCCGGCAGCGGCCTCGCCGAGGTCGGCGCCAACTTCAACCGGGACGTCATCACCGGCCTGCTGCGCGGTCGTTACGGCTTCGACGGCGTGGTCTGCACCGACTTCAACGCCATCACCGGCATGGACGTCCCCGGCGTGGTCACCCTGCCCCCGCGGCACTGGGGCGTCGAGGAGCTGTCCGTCGCCGAGCAGGTCGCGCTCACCCTGGACGCGGGCGCCGACCAGCTCGGCGGCGAGACGGACCCGGAGCTGATCCTGGCGGCCCTCCGCTCCGGCGCGGTCACCGAGGCCCGGATGGACGAGTCCGTCCGCCGCATCCTGCGCGACAAGTTCCGCCTCGGCCTCTTCGACGACCCGTACGTCGATCCGGACGCCGCCGCCGAACTGGTCGGCGCCCCGGAGGGCCGGGCGCTCGGCCGCGAGGTCCAGCGCCGTTCCGTGGTCCACCTGGCCGGCGAGCCGCGCAGCGCCACCCGGCTGTACGTCGAGGGCGTCGACCCGGCCGTCGCCGCCCGGTACGGCACCGTCGTCGATGACCCGGCGCTGGCCGACCTGGCCGTCGTCCGCCTCGCCACCCCGTACGAGCGGCGTGAGGGCCTGCTGGAGCGGCACTTCCACAGCGGCTCGCTGGAGTTCGAGCCGGCCGAGGCCGACCGGCTCGCCGCGCTGGCCGCCGTCGTCCCCACGGTCTTCGCGGCCCAGCTGGAGCGGCCCGCGGTGCTGACCCCGCTCGCCCCGCACGCGGCCCTGCTGATCGGGGAGTTCGGCGCCGCCGACGAGGTCGTCCTGGACGCCGCGCTCGGCCGCGCCCCGATGACCGCGACCCTGCCGTTCGACCTGCCCGCCTCGGACGCCGCCGTCGCCGCGGCCCGCGAGGACGTCCCCTTCGACACCCGCGCCCCGCTCTTCCGCCACGGCCACCGCGCCGGCGCCGGGAGCTGAGCCGGGCCCGCCGCGGGGC